>NZ_JOGH01000015.1:0-92025 GCF_000721345.1 Kitasatospora sp. NRRL B-11411
GCGCCGCACCGGCAGCCGCCCGGCGGGCCGGCGGAGCGCCCTCCGCGGGACCGTCGGCGGGCGGCGCGGCGGGCGCGTGCGCCTCGTCGGCCCGGACGGCGGCGCCGCTCCGCCCGGCCCGGCCGCCGCCGCGCGCCGCGAGCTCGCTCAACCGCTCGTGCAGCGCCGCGGCCGGCGGGCGCTCGGACGGCTCCTTGGCCAGGCAGGCGCGCACCAGCGGTGCCAGCACCGGCGGGATGCCGGTCAGGTCGGGCTCCTCGTGCACCACCCGGTACAGCATCACCTCGGAGGAGGCGCCGGACCCGAACGGCGACTCCCCGGTCAGCGCGAAGGCCACCGTCGCCCCGAACGCGAACACGTCGGTGGCGGGCGTGACGGCCGCGCCGCGCACCTGCTCGGGCGCCAGGAAGCCGGGCGAGCCGACCGCGGTGCCGACGTGGGTGAGCGTGGAGGCGCCGCGCGACCAGGCGATGCCGAAGTCGATGATCCGCGGGCCCTTGGGGGAGAGCAGGATGTTCGACGGCTTGAGGTCCCGGTGCACCACCCCGGCCTCGTGCACCTTCACCAGCCCGTCGGCCAGCGCCGAGCCGATCCGGGCGGCGTCCGGCCAGGCCAGCGGCCCCTCCTCGGAGACCTGCTTGTACAGCGAGGGCCCGGGCACGTACGCGGTGGCCAGCCAGGGCCGTTCGGTCTCGATGTCGGAGCCGACCACCCGGGCCGTGCACCCGCCGCGGATCCGGGAGGCGGCGGCGATCTCCCGGGCGAACCGGGTGCGGAACTCGGCGTCCTCGGCCAGCTCGGCGCGGATCAGCTTCAGTGCGACCCGCTGCCCCTTGCGGTCGGAGCCGAGGTACACCACGCCCATCCCGCCGGCGCCCAGCCGCCGGTGCAGCCGGTACGGGCCGACGATGCGGGGGTCCTCACGCCTCAGCCGCATCATTGCCATCTGCCCGTACCCGTTCCCGTTCCGTCAGCTTGTGGGATGAGGCCCCGTCGGATGTGGGGCATCGTCAGGCAACCGTCTCGGGACAGCTTACGGACAGGTGGTGGCCCCGCGTCGACACGCAACACGCGAACCGCCGGTCGGATTGTCGGATTGGTGCCGTACGCTCCGTCCCCGGACGCCCGGACCCCGCCCGCCACCGGCGGCGATCCGTGTCCGAACCGCCCGGCGCCCGCCGTTCACGCCCCGTCAGAACCCGGGCTCCGCCGCCGATCGAGCCGACCCCCAGGGGGCGCCCCCAGGGTGGTCTAGGGGTACCCGCGCACCGGTCTCCGCCTCCAGGAGTAGGCCGCCGCACCACGCCTCATCCCAGCGGAGGCGATCGGAACGGTACGCGGGCATGACGACCCGGACACCCACCCCGCCATACGGTTGTCCACAGCGAGGGCGGGCCCGCTCGTCCCCCGAGAACCCGCCCCCGCTGCCAGACCGCACCACCCGTCCCACCCCCTCCGAACCCGACCCGCAGCACCCAGCCCGGCAGGAGCCCGCACACCATGGCACCGCTCACCAGAGCCCTTCGCCGCCGCCACCTCCCCGCCACGGAGACCCGGCACCCGGTCGTCGCCCTCGCCATCGTCCTGCCCTGCGCGGTCCTGCTGCTGGCCCTGTTCGGAGCGTGGGACCAATTGGCGACCCAGACCAGAGCGGTCGCCGACCTGATCGGGCGCTGACCCCCTCATGGGGTGGGGGTCTTCGCCGGCCGGAGCCGCCCTCACAGTCGTGGACGGACTCAAGTGAGTGGCACAGGCTGCAGCTCCGGCCCACCCGATGGCCGGGAACGACACGTCGGTGAGGGCGTGCCGTTCCCGGCCACCGGTCGTTCCCGCAACGGCCCGCCGGTCGTCTCCCGCGCAACGGCAGAAACGCGCAGAAACGCCGAGAGCCGCAGTCCGGACGGACTGCGGCTCTCAACCGTGGTGCGCGATACTGGGATTGAACCAGTGACCCCTACCGTGTCAAGGTAGTGCTCTCCCGCTGAGCTAATCGCGCGGGTGCGCCAGGAATCCCCTGCTGGGAAGCCTGAGTGCGCGATACTGGGATTGAACCAGTGACCCCTACCGTGTCAAGGTAGTGCTCTCCCGCTGAGCTAATCGCGCGGGTCGATCCGAAGGACCGGGATCCGAAGACCAGTGCGCGATACTGGGATTGAACCAGTGACCCCTACCGTGTCAAGGTAGTGCTCTCCCGCTGAGCTAATCGCGCGGGGAGGGCCTCCGGTCGGAACCGGACGGCACCTCTTTGAGGTGGAGACGGGATTTGAACCCGTGTACACGGCTTTGCAGGCCGTTGCCTCGCCTCTCGGCCACTCCACCAGGCAACTCACTTCTGAAGAACGATCTTACCCGTTCTCCATCGAGCGGACGACGAGATTCGAACTCGCGACCCTCACCTTGGCAAGGTGATGCTCTACCAACTGAGCCACGTCCGCCTGTCGGCCCGGGTGCTTTCCGGTTTTCCCGGCTGCGCTCCCTGGCGACGTGTTGAACTCTAGCGGATTCCCGGCCCAGCTGAAAAATCCGTTCCCGCAGCGTGGCGCGGGGGTGGCCGCCGCATGCCGAACCGCCCCGCCCGGCCCGGGCGTTCTCCCAGGCCCCCGACCTAGACTTTCCGGTACCGGGGCGATCCCCCGGGGCCCGTCCCGCGCCCGCGCGGACCGGCGCCGCCACCAGGCCCCGCCCGGCCGGTCCCGCCGGGCGCCCGGCCCGGCGCCGCCGGCGGGCAGCACCGAAATCCGCGCAGGAGAACCGTGTCCGGCCGCACCGCCCCCCTCAGCCCCGACCAGCCGATGGCCCGCTTCGCCGGCCGCCTCGCCACCGGACTGCGCGAAGTCAGCCACGACCCGGCCGTCCTTGACCGCGGCGGGTTCTGGGCCGTCGCCCACGACTTCGAGGGCCGCCTCACCTGCGCCCGGTTCGCCGACGTCCGCCCCGACCCGGCCCCGCCCGCCACCGCCCGCTGGCAGGGCCCCGCCCCCGCCGCCTGGCACAGCTCCCTCGACGCCGACGCCTACCGGGCCGGAGTCCGCCGGATCCGCGAGCACATCGCCGCCGGCGAGGTCTACCAGGCCAACCTCTGCCGGGTGTTGAGCGCCCCGCTGCCCGACCCCGCCCGCACCGACATCGACGCCCTCACCGGCCTGCTCGCCGCCCACAACCCCGCGCCGTACGCAGGAACGATCCGCCTCCCCGAGCACGGCGTCGAGATCGCCACCGCCTCCCCCGAGCTCTACCTCGCCCGCCGCGGCCGCACCGTCCGCTCCGGCCCGATCAAGGGCACCGGCCGCACCGAGCACGACCTGCTCGACAAGGACCACGCCGAGAACGTGATGATCGTCGACCTGGTCCGCAACGACCTCGGCCGGGTCTGCGGGACCGGCACCGTCACCGTCCCCGACCTCTGCGCCGTCGAGAAGCACCCCGGCCTGGTCCACCTGGTCTCCACCGTCGAGGGCACCCTGCGCCCCGACGCCGGCTGGCCCGAGCTCTTCGCCGCCACCTTCCCGCCCGGATCCGTCACCGGCGCCCCCAAGAGCAGCGCCCTGCGGATCATCGACGCCCTGGAGACCGCCCCCCGCGGCCCCTACTGCGGCGCCGTCGGCTGGGTCGACGCCGACCGCGGCGAGGCCGAACTCGCCGTCGGCATCCGCTCCTTCTGGATCGAACGCCCCGCCACCGGCGCCCCCGTCCTCAAGTTCGGCACCGGCGCCGGCATCACCTGGGACTCCGACCCCGACCGCGAATGGCGGGAAACCGAGCTCAAAGCCGCCCGACTGGTGGCGATAGCCTCCACCGGCACCCCCGAAACACCCGAAGGAGCAAGCCGCCGATGATCTGGGTCAACGGAACCCTCAGCACCGAGGACACCGCCGCACTCCCCGTCCTCGACCACGGACTCACCGTCGGCGACGGCGTCTTCGAAACCGTCAAGGCCGAGCACGGCGAACTCTTCGCCCTCACCCGGCACCTCGACCGCCTCACCCGCTCCGCCCGCGGCCTCGGCCTCCCCGACCCCGACCACGACCTGGTCCGCGAAGCCTGCGCCGCCGTCCTCGCCGCCAAGTCGCTGCCGCTCGGCCGCCTGCGCATCACCTACACCGGCGGCACCTCCCCGCTCGGCTCCGAACGCGGCACCGCCGCCCCCAGCCTGGTCGTCGCCCTCGGCAGCGCCCACCCCCGCCCCGAGACCACCGCGGTCGTCACCGTCCCCTGGCGCCGCAACGAGCACTCCGCCGTCACCGGCCTCAAGACCACCTCCTACGCCGAGAACGTCGTCGCCCTCGCCGCCGCCCACCGGGCCGGCGCCAGCGAGGCCCTCCTCGCCAACACCGCCGGCCTGCTCTGCGAGGGCACCGGCTCCAACGTCTTCCTGGTCCTCGACGGCCGCCTGGTCACCCCCACCCTCGCCTCCGGCTGCCTGGCCGGCATCACCCGCCACCTGGTCGTCGACTGGACCGGCGCCGAGGAGGCCGACGTCCCGATCGAGGCCCTCGCCGAAGCCGAGGAGGTCTTCCTGACCTCCACCCTCCGCGACGTCCAGGCCGTCACCCGGATCGACGACCGCGAACTCCCCGGCGTCGGCCCGGTCACCCGCAAGGCCATGGAGGTCTTCGCCGAACGCGCCGCCCAGGACCGCGACCCGGTCTGAACACCGGCGGCAGCACGGGGATAGAAGAACGTCCGGGGCGGGAAAGGGAGACGGCATGACCACCACGTTGCGGCCCGACGGGCCCGAGGAAGCGGGCGTCGGCGGCGGGCGGACGCAGCGCTGGCACATCATGGTGAACGGCCGCCGGGCGGGCGGCCTGCGCACCAACGCGTGGGCCCGCACCGGCCAGTACCCCGGCGAGATCTGCGAACTCGAAGTGGCCGAACCGGACCGCCGCCGCGGCCGCGCCACCGTCGCCGCCCTGGCCGCCGAGGAGGTCCTCCGCTACTGGGGCTGCGCCCGCGCCCAGGTCACCGTCCCGGCCGGAGCCACCGTCGCCCTGCACCTCGCGCACACCCTCGGCTACACCGAACAGATGCGCAACCTCGGCAAGGACCTCGCCCAACTCCCGCCGATACCAGAGGGATTGACGGACCGTCCGATCACCGCCGAGGAGTACCCGGACTGGCGCCGGGACGCCGTCGCCGGCTACCGCGAGGAACTGCTCACCGCCGGCCTCGGCCCCGACGAGGCCACCGCCCGCGCCGAGAACGACCACCGCCGCGCCCTCCCGGTCGGCCCCGGCACCGTCGGCACCGTGCTGCGCCACCTGCTGGACGCCGACGGCCGCGTCCTCGGCAGCATCTGGGTCACCCTCCACCAGGACCGCCTCCCCGACGGCAGCCCGCTCGCCTGGGTGATGCTGGTCAAGGTCGCCCCCGAACACCGCGGCCGGGGCCACGGCCGCACCCTCATGCACATCGCCGAACGCGAGTGCCTGCGGGCCGGCGTCCGCCACCTCGGCCTCAACGTCTTCCGCGACAACGGGGTGGCGATCGGGCTGTACGAGTCGCTCGGCTACCGGACCACCCGGCACCTGCTCAGCAAACCCCTGGGCTGACCACCCCGCCGCCCCGGGCCGCCCTCAGCCGTTCAGCAGCTCGACGATCCGCTCCCGCAGCCCCTCCTGCGACTGCCCGCCGTCCAGCCGCTTCCCGGCCACCACGTACGTCGGCGTGCCCTTGACCCCGATCGCCCGGCCCTCCGCCACGTCCGAGTCGACCCACAGCATGTGCCGCCCGTCGACCAGCGCGGTGTCCACCTCGTCCGCGTCCACGCCCACCGCACCGGCGATCTCCACCAGCACCGGAGCCCCGCCCCGCTCGACGTCCGCCAGCCGCTCCAGCACGGCCTCCACGAACTCCCAGCCGCGCCCCTGCTCGAACGCCTCCGCCGCCGCCTCGGCCGCCGGGTACGCGTACTTGTGCTTCTCCAGCGGGAAGTGCCGCAGCTCGACGGTCAGCGCGTCACCGAACCGCTCCCGCAGCGCCCGGACGTCGTCCAGCGCGGTACGGCAGTCGGGGCACAGCAGGTCGCACCAGAACTCGACACGGGGCAGCGAGGAATCACTCATGCCGCCAAGTCTCCCAGGTCGGCGGCGCCCCGCCGACCGCCGCCTCAGCGCCCCGGGGCCGGCACCGCCTCCGCCTCGGCCGCGGCCTCCGCCGAGCGCTGCCGGGCCCGGTACGCGGCGACGTGCAGCCGGTTGCCGCAGGTGCGGCTGTCGCAGTAGCGGCGCGAACGGTTGCGGGACAGGTCGACGAAGACCCGGGCGCAGCTCGGCGCCTCGCAGCGGCGCAGCCGCTCCAGCTCGCCGGCCATCACGATGAACGCCAGCGCCATGCTCAGCTCGGCGGCCAGGTGCCGGCCGATCGCGGCGTGCGGGGCGAAGTAGTGGATGTGCCAGCCGTGGTGGTCGTGGTTGGTCAGCCGGGGCGTGGTCCCGGCCTCCGCGACCAGGGCGTTCACCAGCCCGGCGGCCCGCTCGACCGACCCGGCCGAGAACACCTCGCGCAGCCGGGAGCGCAGCTCGTGCACGGCCGCCAGGTCCGCCGGACCGAGCGAGTCGATCTCGCTGATCTCCTGCCGGACCACGAACGCGCTCAGCGCCGCCACGTCGGGCAGCTGTTCGCTGCCGCACGCCTCCGGCGCCGTGTTCAGCAGCTCCACCAGGATGCTCAGCGCGCACTCGGTGTCATGGGTGATCAGCACGTGGGGGCTCCTCACGCGGCGCCGGCCGGGGGCCGTCGCGTCGGTCATCGCGCGCCGACTCTACCGGCCCGGGCCGCCACCGGGGCGGGTGCGCGGGCCGGGACGTGACCAGGCCGTGACGTGAAGCGACCGGATCCGACCGGACGCGGCCCGGACCCGGACGTGACTGGGCCCCGGGCGTCCGCTCCGGTGGGAGGGACGCCCGGGGCCGGCCCCGAGGCCGCCGTGGCGGCTGCGAGCTGCGACCGTGCCCCCGAGTAGGACGGTGCGCATCGAGGCGTTCCCGCCGCCGCGCGACGGCGGGCCGTACTCGTTCGGGGCTCAGTTCTCGGCGAGGATGTGGGAAAGCTCCCGGTCGAGGTCGAAGTGACGGTGTTCGGTGCCGGGGGGCACCGCGGCGTCCGTCCGCTTGAGGAAGGACTCAAGCGCCCGGGCCGGGGCCTCCAGCAGGGCCTCTCCTTCCGGAGAGCTCAGGGCGATGCAAACCACGCCTTGACCGTGGCTGCGGGACGGCCACACCCGGACGTCGCCGGTACCGGTCGGTCGGTGCAGCCCCTCCGCGAGGAGGTCGCGGGCGAACACCCACTCCACGGTCTCGTCTGCTCCGGTGTGGAACGTCGCGTGCACGGCATAGGGGTCGGCAGTGTCGTAGCGCAGGCCCGCGGGGACGGGCAGTGACGACTCGCTGGACACGATGAGGCGCAGGTGCAGCTCGCAGCTGACCGTGGTGTTCATAAGCGCCAGGGCCTTTCGCTCAGTGTGCGCTCGGGGAATCGCACGTCGGCGAACGGACCATCCCACCTGAAAGCCCGGTGTAAACCCGTCTGTCCCGATTCCGGTGCGAGTCGTACCCCTTCCGGCGCATTGCGGAATCCCCCGGCCGGTCCGGTCGCCCGAGCGGCGGACCGGTAACGGCAGGGCATTACCGGGGGTCGCACCGGGGCGGCCGCGGCGGGACTGGAGGAACCCACGAACCTGGCCCGGCGCGCGCCCGGCCGGCCCCCGTCCGGCCAGGCCCGGCGACCGCCCCGACCGGGGGCGTCACTCGGCGTGCCCGGCCCGCGCCGCTGGTCGGGGCGGTCGGGCGGGGGCCGGCCCCGGGGGCGGGGGAGCGGGGCGGGCGCGGCGGTGGCGAGGGTGTTCGGAGCACCCGCGCGGATGGGGTAATGTTTTCCCTGCACCCGGGCGATTAGCTCAGCGGGAGAGCACTTCGTTCACACCGAAGGGGTCACTGGTTCGATCCCAGTATCGCCCACCGGAATGCACAGGCGTAGGGCTCCGACTTGTTTATCAGGTCGGGGCCCTACGCCTTTTCCGCGTGCCGGGCGCCGAGTTCTGACGGTCATTCAACGTGCCGTCCCGGAACGGGAACTGGGGGACCGTCCGGGGAACGGATTGTGAACCGGGGCCCAAGTGGTGCTACAGTTCTTCTCGTTGCCCGGGCGATTAGCTCAGCGGGAGAGCACTTCGTTCACACCGAAGGGGTCACTGGTTCGATCCCAGTATCGCCCACCGAGCACCAACCGCAGGCCCCGACCACGCTGTCGGGGCCTGCGGCGTTTCCCGGGCCGGGCGGTCCCGACGGGGCGTCAGGCCGCCAACTCGCAGGCGTGGCCCGGCTCCAGGCGCCCGCCGCAGTGGCAGCGGGCCGGGCGCATCGGCCAGGCCGTGTCCACCCGTTCCGGGGTGCCCGCGCGCTCGAACCACCGCTCCAGGCCGCGTGCCTGCGCCGCGTGCCACACCGCCTGCCGCAGGTGCAGCTCGGCCGGCGTCAGCGCACCGAGGCGCGCCTCGTGCCGGGAGGCCACCGCGCGCACCAGGTCCATCGCCGCCAGCGCGTCCGCCGCCGCGTCGTGCGCGCCCACCAGCGAGACCCCGTAGTGCGCGCACAGGTCGGTCAGCGTGCGGCGGCCCTTGCGGTAGCGGTCCAGCTGCTTGTCCAGCACCCGCGGGTCGAGCACCAGCAGCTCCGCGCCGCCCAGCACCTCCGGCAGCGAACCCGCCCCGTGCCGGCGCAACTCCCGGTCCAGCAGCGTCAGATCGTACGGAGCGTTCATCACCACCAGCGGCACGCCCGCCCGGGACTGCTCGGCCAGGGCCAGCGCCACCTCCACCGCGACCGCCCGCGGCGGCCGGCCGTACGCCCGCACCTGCTCGTCCGAGATGCCGTGCACCGCGCGGGCCGGCTCCGGGATCGGCACCCCCGGATTCGCCAGCCACGTCCGGACGGCGGCCTCCCGGCCCGGTGCGGGCTGCACCACCAGGGCGGCCGAAACGATTCTGTCCCGCTCGACGTCGACACCCGTGGTCTCGGTGTCGAAGGACGCCAGCGGGCCGCGGTACCAGGAACGGATCTGCTGCATGACGCCCCCTCAGACGCCGCACGGTCCTTGCCGGGCGGCCGCTGCCACCGAGGACCGGTGCAGCGGCAGCGCCGTGCAGGAGTGATACCGCACTTGGCGGGCGGCCAACCGTCCCGGCGGCCGGATCGTCGCGGAACGTGACCGGACGATCACCCGGGCCGCGAACGGGCCTTGGCGACGGGGACGCGGCCCGGCTCGGTACCATGCACGGTGCAGCGGTTCAGCTGCGCCACGGTAGCCAGAACGTCAGGAGAGACCGGTGACGGACGTCCGGATCATCATCAACCGCGAACCCGATCGGGAAGAGCGCGTGGTGACCACGGGCACTACGGCCGCCGAGCTCTTCGCCGACGACCGCGCCGTGATCGCCGCCCGGATCGGCGGCCAGCTCAAGGACCTCGCCCACGTCGTCCGGGACGGCGACGAGGTCGAACCCGTCGTGATCTCCAGCCCCGACGGCCTCGACATCCTGCGGCACTCCACCGCCCACGTGATGGCCCAGGCCGTCCAGCAGGTCTTCCCCGAGGCCAAGCTCGGCATCGGCCCGCCCGTCCGGGACGGCTTCTACTACGACTTCGACGTCGAGCGGCCGTTCCAGCCGGACGACCTCAAGACCATCGAGAAGAAGATGCAGGAGATCATCAAGCGGGGGCAGAAGTTCTCCCGCCGCGTGGTCACCGACGAGGCCGCTCGCGAGGAGCTCGCCAAGGAGCCCTACAAGCTCGAACTGATCGGCCTCAAGGGCTCGGCCGCCACGGCCGGCGAGGGCGCCGACGTCGAGGTCGGCGCCGGCGAGCTCACCATCTACGACAACCTCGACCCGAAGACCGGCGAGCTCTGCTGGGGCGACCTCTGCCGCGGCCCGCACCTGCCCAGCACCCGGCACATCCCGGCGTTCAAGCTGATGCGCTCGGCCGCCGCGTACTGGCGCGGCAGCGAGAAGAACCCCATGCTGCAGCGCCTCTACGGCACCGCGTGGCCCACCAAGGACGAGCTCAAGGCCCACCTCGACTTCCTCGAGGAGGCCGCCAAGCGCGACCACCGCAAGCTCGGCAACGAGCTCGACCTGTTCTCGATCCCCGAGCAGATCGGCTCCGGCCTCGCCGTCTTCCACCCCAAGGGCGGCATCATCCGCCGCACCATGGAGGACTACTCGCGCAAGCGGCACGAGGAGGAGGGCTACGAGTTCGTCTACACCCCCCACGCCACCAAGGGGAAGCTGTTCGAGACCAGCGGCCACCTCGACTGGTACGCCGACGGCATGTACCCCCCCATGCAGCTGGACGAGGGCGTCGACTACTACCTCAAGCCGATGAACTGCCCGATGCACAACCTGATCTTCGACGCGCGCGGCCGCTCCTACCGCGAACTGCCGCTGCGCCTCTTCGAGTTCGGGACGGTCTACCGCTACGAGAAGTCCGGCGTCGTGCACGGCCTGACCCGCGCCCGCGGCTTCACCCAGGACGACGCGCACATCTACTGCACCCGTGAGCAGATGGCCGACGAGCTGGACCGCACGCTGACCTTCGTGCTGGACCTGCTGCGCGACTACGGCCTGAACGACTTCTACCTGGAGCTGTCCACCAAGGACCCGGAGAAGTTCGTCGGGTCGGACGAGGACTGGGAGGAGGCCACCGCCGTCCTGGCCAGCGTGGCCGAGAAGCAGGGCCTGCCGCTGGTGCCGGACCCGGGCGGCGCGGCCTTCTACGGCCCGAAGATCTCGGTGCAGGCGCGCGACGCGATCGGGCGGACCTGGCAGATGTCGACCGTCCAGCTCGACTTCAACCTGCCGAACCGCTTCGACCTCGAGTACACCGCGGCGGACGGTTCGCGGCAGCGGCCGGTCATGATCCACCGGGCGCTGTTCGGCTCGATCGAGCGCTTCTTCGCGGTGCTGCTGGAGCACTACGCGGGCGCCATGCCGCCGTGGCTGGCCCCGGTCACCGTCACCGGCATCCCGATCACCGACGAGCACGTGCCGTACCTGCTGGACGTGGCGGCCGAGCTGAAGAAGCACGGGATCCGGGTCGAGGTCGACACCTCGGACGACCGGATGCAGAAGAAGATCCGCAACGCCCAGAAGACCAAGGTGCCGTTCATGCTGATCGCGGGCAACGACGACGTCGAGGCCGGCGCGGTGTCGTTCCGCTACCGCAGTGGCGAGCAGAAGAACGGCGTGCCGAAGGCCGAGGCGATCGCGGAGATCGTCGAGGCGGTGCGCAGCCGGGTGCAGGTCTGAGACCTGCGGGACTGACGTGACGGTGCGGGGCGGCCTCCTTCGGGAGGGCGCCCCGCACTGCTCTGTTCGTGGGCCGTGGCGCTTATGCTGGCGGGCATGACGAGTGAGCCGGAACTGCAGCGGGGCGTGGGGGAGCCGGACGGCTTCCGTCGCCTGTGGACACCCCACCGGATGGCGTACATCCAGGGCGAGAACAAGCCCACCGGGCCGGCTCCCGACGACGGTTGTCCGTTCTGCTCGATCCCGAAGCTGAGCGACGAGGACGGGCTGATCGTGCAGCGCGGCGAGTCGGTGTTCGCGGTGCTGAACCTGTACCCGTACAACGGCGGGCACTTGATGGTGGTGCCGTACCGGCACGTCGCGGACTACACCGAGCTGGACGGGCCGGAGACGGCCGAGCTGGGGGAGTTCACCAAGAAGGCGATGACGGCGCTGCGGGCGGCGTCGGGGGCGCACGGGTTCAACATCGGGATGAACCAGGGGGCGGCCGCGGGTGCCGGGATCGCCGCGCACCTGCACCAGCACGTGGTGCCGCGCTGGGGCGGGGACACGAACTTCATGCCGGTGGTGGGGCAGACCAAGGTGCTGCCGCAGCTGCTGGCGGACACCCGGAAGATGCTGTCCGAGGTGTGGCCGGTCTGACAGCGGCTCAGGGGCGTGCGGGAGGGTTCCCGTACGCCCCTGCTGCTCGTGCGGCGGGTCCGGTCAGCCGGCGTCGTACTTGTCGGCGCGGAACGGGCGGGTGCCCTGGATCTCGCTGCGCAGGATGTTGGAGCGGTTGGTGATCCGGTCGGTGGCGACGTCGTGCTCCTCGAGGAACTCGATCACGGCGGCGTGGATGATGCCGACGATCGGGCGGGGCAGGTAGATGGTGTCGTCCGACTTGAAGCGGCTGTTCCAGGTCGGGTCGGCCCAGGCCTGGCGCAGGCAGAGCGGTTCGGGGAAGGCGATCGAGCCGCCGAGCCACTTCTGCAGGCCGGGGATCTTGTGGAAGGGGGCGCGGACGGCCTGCCGGACCACTTCGAGGTCGGTGACGACCGGGAGTTGGACGGTGCGGGTCTCCCAGAACCGGAAGGTCTTGGTGACGTCCTTCTCGGGGACCTTCGGCTTGCCGGTGAAGTAGCCGTTGATCGGGCCGAGGGTGTGCGGGGTGACGTGGATCTGCAGGTTGTGGGCGAGCACCATCACGTTGACGACGATGGTGGCGACCAACTGGCCCTTGTGCAGGACGAACTGGACGGCAATGCGGTGCCGGGTCTCGGCGCCGAGGCTCTGCTTGCTGGCGAGTTCCTGGACGGCGAAGTCGCGCATCCGGTCGCCGTCCATGTCGGGGCCGGAGGGGCGGCCGATCTCGTCGGCGCCCTCGCCGATGTCCAGCAGCACCCAGTGGCTGATCTGCGGGCGGGGCAGGCCGCCGTTGGGCACGTCGCTGCTGGTCAGGCCGGAGAGGCGGTCGGCGATCCGGCGGGTGAGGTCGGCGACGTGGAAGGTCCGGAAGTCGGTGTGGCCCTCGGCGGGGCGGAGGTCCTCGGCCAGGGACCACTCGGCCCAGCGGGCGCCGATGCCGAGGATGCCCTTGGGTCCGGCCTGGTGCTGGACGTTGGTGGCCTGTTCGGTGGTGAGGCGGTCCAGGCCGGCCTTGAGCGCGTTGGCCTTCTTGTCCAGGTGGTCCTTGGGGACGGCCTTGGGGACGACGGCGGCGACCGGGCTGCCGCCGACCAGGTCCCCCCAGCGGGCGCGCTGCTGCATGACGCTGGCGACCACGGTGCGCTTGGCCAGGTACCAGCCGAGGACCGGGCCGAGCATCACCACCCGGAAGTAGAGGCCGAGCGGGCCGCCGAAGGGCGGGCGGATCAGCAGCAGGAGGGTCAGGCCGAGGGCGAGCAGCAGGGCCAGGGTGCCGATGAAGCCGTCCTTGGCGGCGGACTTCTTGCTGCCGAGCCAGGCGCGGGCCTGGTAGGCGGCCAGCCAGACCAGGGTGCCGGGCAGGAAGAGCAGGCCGAAGAGCAGGCTGAGGCCGGCCAGCTTGCGGTCCCGGGCCTCGCGGAGGTCCTCGGCGGCCAGGCAGTGCTCGACGACCATCCGGACGTCGGTGCCGTGCGAGGGGACGAGCGGTTTGCGGCCGCCGCCGAGGGTGCGGTCGATCAGGGCGCGGCTGAAGGCCTCGCCGGCGCTGGGGCGGAAGAGCGCGAACTTGCCCTTCTTGACCGTGACTCCGGTGAGGACTTCCAGTTCGGTGTAGTCGCCGTTGCGGTAGGCGGCGGAGGAGAACGCCTGGGTGACCGCGGTCTGGTTGCCGACGTCCGTCCGTGGTACCTGCGCGCCCGGCGTCATGTCGAGCTGAGTCACCTGTGCAGCTCCTTCTCCCCTGATCGATCTGCGGCAGGTTACCGTGCGGGGGCCGGGCCGTGCGGATCATCGGCTGATCCTGGGTCACATATCGGCCGCGCGCGGCGTTTCCGGGGTGATGTTGCCCCGTGCGGGCGGGTTCGACGCCCCCGGTTTGTCGGCCGGTGCCGCGGGGGTGGAGGATCTCGGGCATGACGAGTGCGTACGCACCGGGGCCGGTGCTGGTTTTCGACGGTGATTGCGCGTTCTGTTCCAGCTGCGTGCGGTGGGCGGAGCGCTACCCGCGGCAGAGCCTGTCCTCGGCGGGGTGGGACGCGGTGGCGTGGCAGTTCGCGGACATGGCGGCGCTGGCGGAGTTCACCGGCGGGGAGGTGTCGGCGGAGCGGGCCTCGCGGGAGGTGCTGTGGGTGACGCCGGACCGCCGGGTGTACGGCGGGGCGCAGGCGCTGGCGCGGCTGCTGATGCGGTCGGGCGGCCTGTGGGCGTGGGCCGGCGGGGCGCTGGCGCTGGCGCCGGTGCGGCCGGTGGCGGACGTGGTCTACCGCTGGGTGGCGAAGAACCGGGACCGGATGCCGGGCGGTACTCCGGCGTGCGCGCTGCCGCGGCGTTCCTGACGGCGGGTCAGCCGTCGGCGTGCCGGGCGGCGAGGTGGGCGGGCATCGGGGCGTGCCGCAGGTAGCTGCGGGTGAACTGGCCGGTTCCGTGCGACAGCGAGCGCAGGTCGAGCGGGTAGCGGGTGAGTTCGAGCTCGGGGACCTCGGCGCGGACCAGGCTGAGGCCGGGTCCGCCGACCTCGGTGCCCAGGACGTGTCCGCGCCGGGCGGAGAGGTCGGTGAGGACGGCGCCCTGGTACTCGTCGGGGAGCAGCACGCGCACTTCGTCGACGGGTTCCAGGACGGCGACGGCGGTGTGGTCGGCGGCTTCCTTGAGGGCGAGGGCGGCGGCGGTCTGGAAGGCGGCGTCGGAGGAGTCGACGGAGTGCGCCTTGCCGTCGGTGAGGGTGACCCGGACGTCGGTCATCGGGTGGCCGTGCAGGCCCTGGGCGAGCTGGGCGCGGACGCCCTTCTCGACGGAGGGCACGAAGTGGCGGGGGACGGCGCCGCCGACGACGCGGTCGACGAATTCGAAGCCGCCGCCGGGCAGTGGTTCGACGGTGAGGTCGCAGACGGCGTACTGGCCGTGGCCGCCGGACTGCTTGACGTGCCGGCCGTGGCCGTCGGCGGGGGCGGCGAAGGTCTCGCGCAGGGCGACCCGGTAGTCGACGGTGTCGATGTGGACGCCGTGGCGGGTGGTGAGGCGGTCGAGGGTGACGGCGAGGTGGGCCTCGCCGGTGCACCACAGGACGAGCTGGTGGGTGTCGGGGTTCTGTTCGACGCGCAGGGCCGGGTCCTGGGCGGTGAGCTTGCCGAGGGCCTGGGAGAGCCTGTCCTCGTCGGCCTTGGAGTGGGCCCGGACGGCGGTGGGGAGTAGGGCTTCGGGCAGTGGCCAGGGCGGTAGGACGGTGTGGTCGGCGGTGAGGGTGTCGCCGGTGCGGGCGGCGGTGAGCTTGGTGACGGTGGCGAGGTCGCCGGCGACGGCCTGCGGGACGGGGCGCAGTTGGTGGCCGAGGGGGCTGTGCAGGGCGGTGAGGCGTTCCTCGGTGCCGTCGGGGAGGTGGGCGGCGGTGTCGGGGCGCAGGGTGCCGGTGAAGACCTTGAGCAGGCTGAGGCGGCCGAGGTAGGGGTCCTCGCCGGTGTGCACGACCTGGGCGGTGAGCGGGGCGTCCGGGTCCGGTGCGGGGAGGGCGTCGGTGCGGTCGGCGGGGGAGGGGAAGGCGTCGGCGAGCAGGTCGAGCAGGGCGTCGCAGCCGGTGCCGTCGGGGGCGGTGGCGAGGACGGGGTGCAGGGTGCCGGCCAGCAGTTCGCGGCGCAGTCCGGCGGTGAGGGCGGCGGTGTCCAGGGGCTCGCCGTCGAGGTAGCGGGCCATCAGGGCGTCGTCCTCGCCGGCCAGGGCCTCGACCAGGCGGGCGCGTTCGGCGGCCAGGTCGGGGGTGTCGCCGGGGGCGCCGTAGGTGCGGCCGGTGAGCAGGTCGGTGCTGCCGTGCAGGTGGCCGTCGCGCAGGTCGGCGTGGTGCAGGGGGCGGACGGTGTCGGGGGTGCCGAGGGTGTCCTGGAGCATCCGCAGGACGTCGTCGAGGCGGACCCGGGCGGTGTTCAGGTGGGTGAGGACGATCGCGCGGGGGAGGCGGGCGTCCTCGCACTGCTGCCACAGGGCGCGGACCGGGCGGGGGACCTCGGGGTCGGCGGCGGAGTGGACGAACAGGGCGGCTTCGGCGGCGCGCAGGGCGGCCTGGAGTTCGCCGGCGAAGTCGGCGTAGCCGGGGGCGTCGATCAGGTTGACCTTGAGGTCGCGCCAGGGGAGCGGGAGGAGGGCGAGCTGGACGGAGCGCTGCTGCTGGTGCTCGATGTCCTCCCAGTCGGCGGTGGTGGTGCCGTCGGGGACGGTGCCGGGTCTGGTCAGGACGCCGGCGGTGTGGGCGAGCGCTTCGGCGAGGGTGGTCTTCCCGGCTCCGCCGGCCCCGACCAGGGCCACGTTGCGGAGCCGGTCGGGTCGGTCGGCGGGCGGTGCGGGGGTGTGGGCCGTCCGGTCCGGCATGGCTGGCCTCCTGCCGCTCGATCAGCGTGGATACCATTGTCCGGCCGGGCGGGTCCATTCGCGCGGCCGCCCGGCGGGCAAGGTCCTGTCCGGTCGATCCTGTCGGACCAGCGCGCGGCGTTGGGCGCCCGGCTGGGCGTGCGCCCGAGCCGCCCTCGTACTGGATGTACTTGGGTGGTTCGGACGTGCGGCCAGGCGGGATGCCCGGCGTCGTGCGCCCGGCAGGATCGACCGGACAGGGCCTGGCTGCTCGCGGGTGCCAATCCGAGGAGCGGAGCGGACCGGAAGGCCATGCTCAACAAGTACGCGCGTGCCTTCTTCACACGTGTCCTCACCCCGTTCGCCGCGATGCTGCTGCGGTGGGGTGTCAGTCCGGACGCGGTCACGCTGATCGGTACGGCCGGGTCGGTGGCCGGCGCGCTGGTGTTCTTCCCGCGCGGGGAGTTCTTCTGGGGCGTGATCACCGTCACGCTGTTCATCTTCTCCGACCTGGTGGACGGCAACATGGCCCGCCAGGCGGGCCGCTCCAGCAAGTGGGGCGCGTTCCTGGACTCGACGCTGGACCGGGTCGCCGACGCGGCGATCTTCGGCGGTCTGGCGATGTGGTACGCCGGGGGCGGGAACAACGACCTGCTGTGCGCGGTGTCGGTCTTCTGCCTGGCCAGCGGCCAGGTGGTGTCGTACACCAAGGCGCGCGGCGAGTCGCTGGGCTTCCCGGTGAACGTCTCGGGCCTGGTGGAACGGGCCGAGCGGCTGGTGATCAGCCTGACCGCGGCCGGGTTCGCGGGCCTGCACAAGTTCGGGGTGCCGTACGTCGAGTGGCTGCTGCCGGTCGCCCTGTGGGCGGTCGCGGCGGGCAGCCTGGTGACGGTGGCGCAGCGGATGCTGACGGTGCGCCGGGAGTCGGCGGAGCTGGAGGCGGCGGCCGCCGCCGAGGGGGTCAAGTGAGGGAACGGTTGGTCGACGCCGCGTACGCGGCCGGGTGGGCGGGGCTCAAGCACCTGCCCGAGCCGGTGGCCCGCGGCCTGTTCGACACCATCGCCGACGTGGCGTGGCGGCGGCAGGGCAAGGGGGTGCGGCAGCTGGAGGCCAACCTGTCGCGGGTCCACCCGGACGCGGACGCGGTGCGGCTGCGGGAGCTGTCCCGGGCCGGGATGCGTTCGTACCTGCGGTACTGGCGGGAGTCGTTCCGGCTGCCGACCTGGAGCCGGGAGCGGATCGCCGGTGCCATAACGGTGAAGAACCTGGAGCAGCTGAACGAGGCGATGGCGGCCGGGCGGGGCGCGGTGCTGGCGCTGCCGCACATGGCGAACTGGGACCTGGCGGGGGCGTGGATCGCCTCGGCGGGCGGGTTCCCGTTCACCACGGTCGCGGAGCGGCTGAAGCCGGAGTCGCTGTTCGACCGGTTCGTGGCCTACCGGGAGAGCCTGGGGATGGAGGTGCTGGCGCTGACCGGCTCCCAGGTCTCGGTGGTGGGGACGCTGGCTCGGCGGCTGCGCGAGGGCAAGCTGGTGTGCCTGGTGGGCGACCGGGACCTCTCGGAGGCCGGGATCCAGGTGGACTTCTTCGGCGAGCCGACCCGGATGCCGGCCGGTCCGGCGGCGCTGGCCCAGCGGACGGGGGCGGCGCTGTTCCCGGTGTCGCTCTGGTACGACGGGGCGATGCTGCGGGCCGAGGTGCACCCCGAGGTGGTGCCGTCCGGCGAGGGCACCCGGCAGGAGCAGGCCGCGGCGATGACCCAGGCGATGGCGGACGTGTGGGCGGAGGCGATCCGCGAGCACTCGGTGGACTGGCACATGCTGCAGAAGCTGTGGCTGGCCGACCTGACGCCCCGTCGGGAGGCGTCGTGAGGATCGGCGTGGTGTGCCCGTACGACTGGGACGTGCCCGGCGGGGTGCAGTTCCACATCCGGGACCTGGCGGAGCACCTGATCCGGCTGGGGCACGAGGTGTCGGTGCTGGCCCCGGCGGAGGACGAGGAGGCGCTGCCGCCGTACGTGGTCTCGGCGGGGCGGGCGGTGGCGGTGCCGTACAACGGGTCGGTGGCGCGGCTGAGCTTCGGCATCCTGTCGGCGGCCCGGGTGCGGCGCTGGCTGCGCGAGGGCCGGTTCGACGTGCTGCACGTGCACGAGCCGAACTCGCCGTCGCTGTCGATGCTGGCGGCGTGGGCGGCGACCGGGCCGATGGTGGGGACGTTCCACACCTCGAACCCGCGCTCGCGGGCGATGATCGCGGCCTCGCCGATCCTGCAGCCGGGCCTGGAGAAGATGTCGGGCCGGATCGCGGTGTCCGAGTACGCCCGGCGCACCCTGGTCGAGCACCTGGGCGGGGACGCGGTGGTGAT
The DNA here is from genome assembly GCF_000721345.1 of Kitasatospora sp. NRRL B-11411. Taxonomy (NCBI): domain Bacteria; kingdom Bacillati; phylum Actinomycetota; class Actinomycetes; order Kitasatosporales; family Streptomycetaceae; genus Kitasatospora; species Kitasatospora sp. NRRL B-11411. Next base: position 18,632 of record NZ_JOGH01000015.1, read on the forward strand.
CCCGAACGGCGTGGACGTGCGGTTCTTCGCGGACGCCGAGCCGGAGCCGAAGTGGCAGGGCGGCGCGGCCGAGGGTGGCCCGGGGACGATCGGCTTCATCGGGCGGATCAACGAGCCGCGCAAGGGCCTGCCGACGCTGCTGGCCGCGCTGCCGCGGATCCTGGCCGAGCGCCCGGGCGTGCGGCTGCTGGTCGCGGGCAAGGGCGACGAGGAGGAGGCGGTGGCGGGCCTGGCGCCCGAGGTGCGGGCCCGGGTCGAGTTCCTCGGCATGGTCTCGGACCGGGACAAGGCCCGGCTGCTGCGCAGCGTGGACCTGTACGTGGCGCCGAACACCGGCGGCGAGTCCTTCGGCATCATCCTGGTCGAGGCGATGTCGGCGGGCGCCCCGGTGCTGGCCAGCGACCTGGACGCGTTCCGCCAGGTGCTGGACGGCGGCGCGGCCGGCGAGCTGTTCCCGGTGGAGGACGCGGACGCGCTGGCCGCCTCGGCGGTCAAGCTGCTGGGCAGCCCGGAGCGGCTGCTGGCGCTGCGCGAGGCGGCCTCCCGGCACGTGCGGCGCTTCGACTGGGAGACGGTCGGCGCCGAGGTGCTGTCGGTGTACGAGACGGTCACCCACGGGCGGCCCCCGGTGGCCGAGCTGGAACCGTCCGACCGGCGTCCGCGCCAGAGCCGATGACCCCGCACCGCCCCGAGAGGTAGCCCCGCATGCCGTTGATCACCGTCGACTACACCGACCGGCTCGCCGGTTCCTTCGACCGGCGCGGCTTCGGCCTGGCCCTGAACCGGCTGGCGGTGAAGCTGCTGGACGCCAAGCCGGAGAAGTGCAAGACCAGGTTCCGGCGCACCGAGGAGAACGTGGTCGGGGCGGACGCCGAGACCTTCGCGCTGGTCGCGGTCCGGGTCGAGGTCTTCCCGGGGCGCAGCGCGGAGGCCAAGGCGGCGCTGGCCGGGGCGGTGGTGGAGGCGCTGCCCGAGTACCTGGGGGCGGACGCCGGAGCGGTGCAGGTCGCCGTCCAGGTCGAGGAGTTGGACCACCTCGCCTACCGCTCGGCGGTCCTCGGGGGCTGAGCCGGTACCGTAGCGCCCCGTGGCTACCTGGATCTGGGCCGTTGCGGCCGTCGTACTGTTCGCCGTCTACCTGAGCTGGACGGCGGGCAGGCTCGACCGGCTGCACGCCCGGATCGACGCCGCCCGGGCCTCGCTGGACGCCCAGCTGCTGCGCCGCTCCTCGGTCGCGGTGGAGCTGGCCACCTCCTCGCTGCTGGACCCGGCCGCGTCGATCCTGCTGCTGGAGGCCGCGCACGCGGCCCGGCAGGCCGAGGACGAGCAGCGCGAGGTCGCGGAGAGCGAGCTGAGCCTGGCGCTGCGGGCGGTGCTGGACGAGCCGGCGCAGGTCGGCGCCCTGCGGGCGGCGCCGGGCGGCGAGGAGGCGGTGCGCGACCTGGTCGAGGCGGTGCGCCGGGTGCCGATGGCGCGGCGCTTCCACAACGACGCGGTGCGGGCGGCCCGGGCGGTGCGCGAGCACCGGCTGGTGCGCTACTTCCGCCTCGCGGGGCGGGCGCCGTTCCCGATGGCCTTCGAGATGGACGACGAGCCCCCGGTGGCCCTCACGCCCGAGGGCGCGCCCGCGTAGGCTGACAGCGTTTCCTGCCGAAACCGGGCCGCTGGCCTGATTGTCGTATGCCGGGGACGGCCCTGGACCATGTGGCGCATGGGTCGTGGGGTCGCCGGGCCTACGATGGATCGATAGCACCGGTTCATCCCTGAGTGAGGTCTTACGTGTCCACCACCCCCACTTCCGCTGAGCAGCCCCAGGTCGGCACCGCCCGGGTCAAGCGCGGCATGGCCGAGCAGCTCAAGGGCGGCGTGATCATGGACGTGGTCAACGCCGAGCAGGCGAAGATCGCCGAGGACGCCGGTGCGGTCGCGGTCATGGCGCTGGAGCGCGTTCCGGCCGACATCCGCAAGGACGGCGGCGTGGCCCGGATGTCCGACCCGAACATGATCGAGGAGATCATCGCCGCGGTCTCCATCCCGGTGATGGCCAAGTCCCGGATCGGCCACTTCGTCGAGGCCCAGGTGCTGCAGTCGCTCGGCGTCGACTACATCGACGAGTCCGAGGTGCTCACCCCGGCCGACGAGGTCAACCACTCCGACAAGTGGGCGTTCACCACCCCCTTCGTCTGCGGCGCCACCAACCTGGGCGAGGCGCTGCGCCGGATCGCCGAGGGCGCGGCCATGATCCGCTCCAAGGGCGAGGCCGGCACCGGCAACGTGGTGGAGGCCGTCCGCCACCTGCGCCAGATCAAGAACGAGATCGCCAAGCTGCGCGGCTTCGACAACAACGAGCTGTACGCGGCCGCCAAGGAGCTGCGCGCCCCGTACGAGCTGGTCCGCGAGGTCGCCGAGCTCGGCAAGCTGCCGGTCGTGCTGTTCTCGGCCGGCGGCGTGGCCACCCCGGCCGACGCCGCGCTGATGCGCCAGCTCGGCGCCGAGGGCGTGTTCGTCGGCTCCGGCATCTTCAAGTCGGGCGACCCGGCCAAGCGCGCCGCCGCCATCGTGAAGGCCACCACCTTCTTCGACGACCCGAAGATCATCGCGGACGCCTCCCGCAACCTGGGCGAGGCCATGGTCGGCATCAACTGCGACACCCTGCCGGAGACCGAGCGCTACGCCAACCGCGGCTGGTAAGTACCCACGCGTCCGGCCCGCCGTGCGAGTTCCCGGTACGGCGGGCCGCTGCGTGGCTCCCGGGCCCTGTAGTTCGAGAACGAAGAGGTAGTGAGACCGTGAGCACCCCCACCATCGGCGTCCTGGCCCTGCAGGGCGACGTCCGCGAGCACCTGGTGGCGCTGGCCGCCGCCGACGCGCTGGCCCGGCCGGTGCGCCGCCCCGAGGAGCTGGCCGAGGTCGACGCGCTGGTGATGCCCGGCGGCGAGTCCACCACCATCTCCAAGCTGGCGGTGCTGTTCGGCCTGATGGACCCGCTGCGCGAGCGGGTCGCGGCCGGCATGCCGGTGTACGGCACCTGCGCGGGCATGATCCTGCTGGCCGACAAGATCCTGGACGGCCGGGACGACCAGGAGGGCGTCGGCGGCATCGACATGACGGTGCGCCGCAACGCCTTCGGCCGGCAGAACGAGTCCTTCGAGACCGCGATCCCGTTCGCCGGCCTGGCCGGTGACCCGGTCACCGGCGTGTTCATCCGCGCCCCCTGGGTCGAGGCGGTCGGTGCGGGCGTCGAGGTGCTGGCCGAGGTGCCGGCCGCGGACGGCCCGGAGGCCCGGATCGTCGCGGTCCGCCAGGGCAACCTGCTGGCCACCTCCTTCCACCCGGAGCTGACCGGCGACCACCGCGTCCACGAGTACTTCGTCCGGATGGTCGAGGCCGCCGGGCGCTGAGCGCCCGGTGCGGCGCAGTGACCGTGTGCCACCTGACGGTGCGGCACCGGTAGGATCTCCCCTGTTCATTTCCCATTGGCGACGAAAAGGAGCTGGCGATGTCCGGCCACTCTAAGTGGGCTACCACCAAGCACAAGAAGGCCGCGATCGACGCCAAGCGCGGCAAGCTCTTCGCCAAGATGATCAAGAACATCGAGGTGGCGGCCCGCACCGGCGGCGGTGACCCCGCGGGCAACCCGACGCTCTACGACGCCATCCAGAAGGCCAAGAAGAGCTCCGTCCCGATCGACAACATCAACCGGGCCGTCAAGCGCGGCTCCGGTGCGGAGGCCGGCGGCGCCGACTACTCGACGATCATGTACGAGGGCTACGGCCCCAACGGCGTGGCCGTCCTGATCGAGTGCCTCACCGACAACCGCAACCGCGCCGCCTCCGACGTGCGCGTGGCGATGACCCGCAACGGCGGCAACATGGCCGACCCGGGCTCGGTGTCCTACCTGTTCAACCGCAAGGGCGTCGTGATCGTCCCCAAGGCCGACGGCGTGGACGAGGACAAGATCCTGGACGTCGTGCTGGACGCCGGCGCCGAGGAGGTCAACGACCTGGGCGAGGCCTTCGAGGTGATGTCCGAGGCCACCGACATGGTCGCGGTCCGCACCGCGCTGGTCGACGCGGGCATCGATTACGACTCCGCCGACGCCAACTTCGTCCCCAGCATGCAGGTCGAGCTGGACGCCGAGGGCGCCCGCAAGATCTTCAAGCTGATCGACGCGCTGGAGGACAGCGACGACGTGCAGAACGTCTTCGCCAACTTCGACGTCTCCGACGAGATCATGGCCGAGCTGGACGCCTGAGTCCGGCCGTTCCCCGCCCGGTGGCCCGCTGGTGGCCGCCGGGCGGAGGCGTGTCCGGGGCCGCCTGTCGGTGGCCGGGAGTAACCTGCGCAGGTCGGAGAGAGGTGGGGCCGTGCGAGTGCTGGGTGTGGACCCTGGGCTGACCAGGTGCGGCGTCGGCGTGGTCGAAGGGCTGCCCGGGCGGCAGTTGACGATGCTCGGCGTCGGCGTGGTGCGGACCCCGCCGGAGGACGAGATCGGCCCCCGGCTGCTGGCCATCGAACAGGGCCTGGAGTCCTGGCTCGACCGGTACCGGCCCGAACTCGTCGCGGTGGAGCGGGTGTTCGCCCAGCACAACGTCCGCACCGTGATGGGCACCGCGCAGGCCTCGGCGGTCGCCGTGCTCTGCGCGACCAGGCGCGGCATCCCCGTCACGCTGCACACCCCCAGCGAGGTCAAGGCCGCCGTCACCGGCTCCGGCCGGGCCGACAAGGCGCAGGTCACCGCCATGGTCACCCGGCTGCTGCGGCTCGACGCCCCGCCCAAGCCCGCCGACGCCGCGGACGCCCTCGCCCTGGCCATCTGCCACATCTGGCGCGGCGGCAGCACCAACCGCCTGACCGCGGCGATCAAGGCCCACGGCGCGGGCGGGAGTTCCTGGCACGGCGGCGCACCCGGGCGGAATCAGGGGCGCGGGGAACTGCGCGAAGCGGGAGACGCCCAGCAGCAGGATCCGCCCGAGCAGCAGGCAGCCCCACCCAGGGCGGCGTACGGCAGGGCGCCGGGCCGCTCGCGCAGTTCCCCGCGCCCCTGACGGGGCACCCGGCAGCACCGCAGTTCGACGTCCAACCACCGAAGGGAAAGAACGACGCCATGATCGCCTTTGTGCAGGGGCCGGTTGCGGTGGTGGGGGCCGGGGTGGCCGTGGTGGAGGTCGGGGGGGTGGGGATGGCGGTGCAGTGCACGCCGACCACGCTGGCGACGCTGCGGGTGGGGGAGGTGGCCCGGCTGGCGACCTCGCTGGTGGTCCGGGAGGACTCGCTGACGCTGTTCGGGTTCGTGGACGACGACGAGCGGGCGACGTTCGAGGTGCTGCAGGCGGCGCCGGGGGTGGGGCCGAAGCTGGCCCAGGCGATCCTGGGGGTGCACTCGCCGGAGGCGCTGCGGGCGGCGGTGGCGGGCGGCGACGAGAAGGCGCTGATCGCGGTGCCCGGCATCGGCAAGGCGAAGGCGGCGAAGCTGCTGCTGGAGTACAAGGACAAGCTCGGTGCCCCGCACGGCACCGTCCCGGCGCAGAAGCCGGTGGCGTCCGGCCCGGCGCCCTGGCACGAGCAGCTGCACTCCGCGCTGGTGGGCCTGGGCTACGCTCCGCGGGAGGCGGAGGAGGCGGTGGCCCGGGTGACGCCGGAGGCCGAGGCGCAGCCGGTGCCGGACGTCGGCGCGCTGCTGCGGCTGGCCCTGCGGGGGCTGAACCGGGCCCGCTGAGGCCCGCCGGGATCCCCCGGAAACACGATGAAGCAATGTGACGATCCGTCACCAAGTCGACAAAGGGGAGCAGTCTTCCGATGAGCCCGTACGAGTCCGAGCCCGTTGACCGCCTGGTGACGGCGTCCGCCGACGGCGAGGACCAGGCGGTGGAGGCGGCGCTGCGCCCCAAGCTGCTGGAGGAGTTCATCGGGCAGGAGCGGGTGCGCGAGCAGCTCTCGCTGGTGCTGCAGGCGGCCCGCAAGCGCGGGGCGGCGCCGGACCACGTGCTGCTCAGCGGCCCGCCCGGGCTGGGCAAGACCACCCTGTCGATGATCATCGCGGCGGAGCTGAACGCCCCGATCCGGATCACCTCCGGCCCGGCGATCCAGCACGCGGGCGACCTGGCGGCGATCCTGTCCTCGCTGACCGAGGGCGAGGTGCTGTTCCTCGACGAGATCCACCGGATGTCCCGGCCCGCCGAGGAGATGCTGTACCTGGCGATGGAGGACTTCCGGGTCGACGTGATCGTCGGCAAGGGCCCGGGCGCCACCGCCATCCCGCTGGAGCTGCCGCCGTTCACGCTGGTCGGCGCGACCACCCGGGCGGGCCTGCTGCCGCCGCCGCTGCGCGACCGGTTCGGGTTCACCGGGCACATGGAGTTCTACGTGCCGGCCGAGCTGGAGCGGGTGGTGCACCGTTCGGCGGGCCTGCTGGACGTGGAGATCGACCCGGCGGGCGCGGCCGAGATCGCCGGCCGCTCGCGCGGCACGCCGCGGATCGCCAACCGGCTGTTGCGCCGGGTGAGGGATTTCGCGCAGGTCCGGCACGACGGCCTGGTGACCCGGGAGATCGCCGCGCGGGCGCTGGAGGTCTACGAGGTCGACGCGCGCGGTCTGGACCGGCTGGACCGGGCGGTGCTGGAGGCGCTGCTGAAGCTGTTCGGCGGCGGCCCGGTGGGCCTGTCCACGCTGGCGGTGGCGGTGGGCGAGGAGGCGGAGACGGTCGAGGAGGTGGCTGAACCTTTCCTCGTCCGGGAGGGCCTGCTGGCGCGCACCCCGCGCGGGCGGGTCGCCACCGCGGCGGCCTGGCAGCACCTGGGGCTGACCCCGCCGCAGGCGGCGCGGGCGTCGGGCGGGGCGCGGGGCGGGCAGCAGAACGGGCTGTGGGCCGACGGCCAGGGGCAGGGCCAGGGATAACTCCGCTGCCTTATCGGGAGTTTATGTGCATGCCAAGGCTCGCCACTTTCGGCGGCACACTGGCATGCTTGGCGTTGTCCGTTCAGTGCGGGTCGCCTAGACTCCGCCGGACCGCCCCAGTCACCCGACGGGCCGACGTATACGCACTGGCCGCCGCACCGGCGGCCTACAAAGGACCCTGGCTGTGCAATTCATCATCTTCCTCCTCCCGCTCCTCGCCATCTTCCTGATGATGCGCTCGCAGAAGAAGCGTCAGGCCCAGATGCAGAGCATGCAGACCGCGCTCCAGCCGGGGTCCGGTGTTCGCACCATCGGCGGAATGTACGCGCTGGTCAAGGCGGTCAACGACGAGACGGTCGAGCTGGAGGTCGCCCCCGGTGTGGTGGCCCACTACACCAAGGGCGCGATCGCGGCCGTCCTGGAGCCGCTGGAGTACGACGCGATCATCAACGGCCGCCCCGCCGAGGACGAGTCCGACGAGGCCGTCGAGGCCCTCGACGCGGCTGCCGACGAGAAGCCGCTGAGCCTGTCCAAGGACGAGGCGAAGGACGAGGCGAAGGTCGACGCCGAGGCTCCCGAGAGCAAGTAGTACGGTCGGGGTCACCCTCGACCAGCGGCATCCGCCGCAAGCCCAACAGGACCTCTTGGGCCGTCGTGCGTCCGCCGCCTTCCGCCCCCGCCCGCGCGGGGCCGGGGGCCGGCCGCCGGGCGGCATGGACAGGGAGAAACGAGCAAGGTGGCAACACCCAAGTCGCGGTCGCGCGACGGATACCCGGGACGGGCGCTGGCGCTCATCCTGGTGGTCACCGTCGGCCTTGTGGCCCTCATGTTCGGGACGGGCAACACCAAGCCCCGTCTCGGTATCGACCTCGCCGGTGGCACCAGCGTCACGCTGACCGCAAAGTCGGACGATCCCTCCGCGATCAACAAGACCAATCTGAACACCGCGGTCGGCATCATCCAGAAGCGCGTCAACGGCATGGGTGTCTCCGAGGCGGAGGTGCAGACCCAGGGCAATGCCAACATCATCGTCAACATTCCCGACGGTGGTAACACGCAGCAGTCCATCGACAAGGTCGGTGACACCGCCAAGCTCTACTTCCGCCCGGTGCTGGCCGCCGAGCCGTCCGGTGCGGCCGCCCAGCAGCCCACCCCGTCCGGCTCCCCGGACGCCGCGGCCTCGACCGCCCCGAGCGCGGGCGCCTCCGCCTCCGCGGGCGCCTCCACCTCGGCCTCCGCCCCGGCCTCCGCGTCCGCGTCCGCCAGCAAGGCGGGCCGCGCGCTGTCCGGCGCGCTGCAGGCCGACCCGACGGCCTCCGCGAGCGCCGGCGCCTCGGCCCAGCCGAGCACCGCCGCCTCCGCGCCCGCCACCGCCCCGAGCGCCGCGCCCACCCCGGACGCCGCGACCGCCGCGCTGCAGCAGAAGTACGCCGCCCTGGACTGCACGGTCAAGGAGCAGCGGATCAACTACCAGACCAACGACCCGACCGCGCCGGCCCTGGCCTGCTCGTACGACGCGGAGCAGGGCCTCTGGTACAAGTTCGTGCTCGGCGGCGTCGCGGTGAACGGCTCGGACGTCACCAAGGCCCAGGCCGTGTACGACACCCAGACCGGCAAGGGCTGGATGGTCGACCTGTCGTTCAACGACACCGGCTCCAAGGCCTTCGCCTCCACCACCGGCCAGCTGGCCACCCAGTCCACCCCGGCCAACCAGTTCGCCATCGTGCTGGACGGCCAGGTCGTCTCCCACCCGTACGTGCAGGAGTCGATCACCGGCGGCAGCGCCGTGATCAACGGCACCTTCACCTCGGACGAGGCCAAGTCGCTGGCGAACGTGCTGAGCTACGGCGCGCTCCCGCTGGACTTCGTCAAGAGCGACGTCACCACCGTCTCCCCGCAGCTCGGCTCCGAGCAGCTGAAGGCCGGCCTGATCGCCGGTCTGATCGGCATGGTGCTGGTGGTCGCGTACTCGCTGGTCTACTACCGCGGCCTGGGCCTGATCTCGATCGCCGGCCTGGTCGTCTCGGCGGTCCTGACCTGGTCGATCATGAGCCTGCTGGGCGCGGGCATCGGCTTCGCGCTGAACCTGCCCGCGGTCTGCGGCGCGATCGTGGCGATCGGCATCACCGCGGACTCCTTCATCGTGTACTTCGAACGGATCCGGGACGAGGTCCGCGAGGGCGCCCAGCTGCGGGCCGCCGTGCAGCGGGCCTGGCCGCGGGCCCGGCGCACCATCCTGGTGTCGGACTTCGTCTCCTTCCTGTGTGCCGCGGTGCTGTACCTGGTGTCGGTCGGCAAGGTCCAGGGCTTCGCCTTCACGCTGGGCCTGACCACCCTGCTCGACGTCGTGGTGATCTTCCTGTTCACCAAGCCGCTGATCAGCCTGCTCGCCCGCACGAAGTTCTTCGCCGGCGGCCACCCGATGTCCGGCCTGGACCCGAAGCGGCTCGGCGCCCGTCCGCCGATCCGCGGCTCCCGCCGCCGTTCCACCACCACCCAGGAGGTCTGACCCATGTCGCTCCGCAACATCGGTCACCGCCTCTACCAGGGCGAGGTCTCCTTCGACTTCGTCGGCAAGCGGAAGATCTGGTACTCGATCTCGGCGGTGATCGTCCTGGTGGCCGCCGTCGGCCTGGCCATGGGCCTGCACCTGGGCATCGAGTTCAAGGGCGGCTCGGTCTACACCGTGCACAAGCCCGGTCTCTCGGCCTCCCAGGCGAAGGAGACCGCCGACAAGATCATCGGCTCCAACACCGCGCTGGTGCAGACCACGGACAAGGGTGACGTCCGGGTCCAGGTCAGCGCCCAGGAGTCGATCCCGGCGGCGACCTTCACCAAGGAGTTCTCGCAGGCGGTCGGCGTCCAGGAGCAGGACATCAACGCCCAGGTGATCGGCCCCTCCTGGGGTGCCGACATCTCCAAGAAGGCGCTGACCGGTCTGATCGTCTTCATGGTGCTGGTCACCGTCTACATGGCGATCGCCTTCGAGTGGCGGATGGCGGTGGCCGCCCTGGTCGCCCTGATCCACGACCTCCTGATCACCATCGGCGTCTACGCCCTGGTCGGCTTCGAGGTCACCCCGGGCACCGTGATCGGCTTCCTGACCATCCTCGGCTACTCGCTCTACGACACGGTCGTCGTCTTCGACACCGTGAAGGAGAACACCCGGGGCATCACCAAGCAGTCCCGCCGGACCTACAGCGAGGCCGCCAACCACGGCCTCAACCAGACCCTGGTGCGTTCCATCAACACCACGGTGGTGGCCCTGCTGCCGGTCTCCGCGCTGCTGTTCATCGGCGGCGGCCTGCTCGGCGCCGGCACCCTGAACGACATCTCGCTGGCCCTGTTCATCGGCCTCGCGGCCGGTGCCTACTCCTCCATCTGCGTGGCCACCCCGCTGCTCGCGCAGCTCAAGGAGCAGGCCCCGGACATGAAGGCGCTGGCCAAGCGGGTCGCCCAGCGGCGCGCCTCGGAGGCCAAGGCCGCGGCCGAGGGCCGGGGCCGGGACGCCGAGGGTGAGGAGTTCGACGGCGGGGAGGACGACGGCGACGAGGTCCCGGCCGGTATGGTCGGACAGCGTAACCAGCCGACCAGCCGCTCCCGAGGCAAGGGACGGCCGTCCGGCAAGCGCTGACCCTCCGCGAAGGAACCCCCGTGACCTCCACCACCGACCCCGCCCTGTCCGAGCTGCTCAACAGCCGGATCCGGGACGTGCAGGACTACCCGAAGCCGGGCGTCCTGTTCAAGGACATCGCCCCCCTGCTCGCCGACGCCGAGGCGTTCGGCGCGCTGACCCGGGCGCTGGCCGAGCGGGCGCGGGAGCTCGGCGCCACCAAGGTGGTCGGGCTGGAGGCGCGGGGGTTCGTGCTCGCCGCACCGGCCGCGTTCGCGGCCGGGCTCGGGTTCGTCCCGATCCGCAAGAAGGGCAAGCTGCCCGGCGAGGTGTTCGCCCGCTCGTACGACCTCGAGTACGGGTCGGCGACGCTGGAGGTGCAGTGCGACGCGTTCGAGCCCGGCGAGAAGGTCCTGGTGGTGGACGACGTGCTGGCCACCGGCGGGACGATCGCCGCCTCGCTGGACCTGGTCCAGGAGGCCGGGGCCCAACTGGTCGGCGTGGTCGTGCTGATGGAGCTCGGCTTCCTGACGGGGCGCGCGAAGCTCGCCGCGCACCTGCACGGCGCACCGCTGGAGACGCTCGTCGTGGTGTGACGCCGCGCTGTTCGAGAGCCGCCCGGGAACACGACCGTTCCCGGGCGGCTTCCTGTTCGAGGCGGGCGCGCCACCGCGCGGGGGTGCGCTGTCGGTACGATGAAGGTTGATCCGACGTAGGAGTGTCCTTGCCCGACGAGGTTGTGCCCACGGCCGCTGCCGCCAGTTCCCGTTCCTCGCAGGGCGGGATGCGGGCTCGGCTTGCGCGGCTGGGCGGACAGCGCAGTTCGATGGTCAACCCGGTGCTGGAACCGCTGTTCCGGACGATCCGGGCCAACGACCCCAAGGCCGACCCGGGGCTGCTGAAGGACATCGAGCGGGCGTACGCCGTCGCGGAGAAGTGGCACCGCGGGCAGAAGCGCAAGAGCGGCGACCCGTACATCACCCACCCGCTGGCGGTGGCCACCATCCTGGCCGAGCTGGGGATGGACGCGCCGACCCTGATGGCCGGGCTGCTGCACGACACCGTCGAGGACACCGACTACGGGCTGGAGACGCTCCGGCAGGACTTCGGCGACTCGGTGGCGCTGCTGGTCGACGGCGTGACCAAGCTGGACCGGGTCAAGTTCGGCGAGGCCGCGCAGGCGGAGACCGTCCGCAAGATGGTCGTGGCGATGGCCAAGGACCCGCGGGTGCTGGTGATCAAGCTCGCCGACCGGCTGCACAACATGCGCACCATGCGCTACCTGAAGCGGGAGAAGCAGGAGAAGAAGGCCCGCGAGACGCTGGAGATCTACGCCCCGCTGGCGCACCGGCTGGGCATGAACACCATCAAGTGGGAGCTGGAGGACCTGGCCTTCGCCATCCTCTACCCCAAGATGTACGACGAGATCGTCCGGCTGGTGGCCGAGCGCGCCCCCAAGCGCGACGAGTACCTGGCCACCGTGATCGACCAGGTGCAGGGCGACCTGCGCGGGGCCCGGATCACCGCGCAGGTGACCGGCCGGCCCAAGCACTACTACTCGGTCTACCAGAAGATGATCGTCCGGGGCCGGGACTTCGCCGAGATCTACGACCTGGTGGGCATCCGGGTCCTGGTCGACACCGTCCGCGACTGCTACGCGGCGCTGGGCACCATCCACGCGCGGTGGAACCCGGTGCCGGGGCGGTTCAAGGACTACATCGCGATGCCCAAGTTCAACATGTACCAGTCGCTGCACACCACGGTGATCGGCCCCGGGGGCAAGCCGGTCGAGCTGCAGATCCGCACCTTCGACATGCACCGCCGGGCCGAGTACGGCATCGCCGCGCACTGGAAGTACAAGCAGCGCGCGGTGGCCGGCGCCTCCAAGGTGCGCACCGACACGCCCACCCACGGGCGGCAGCACGACAAGGCCGACGCGGTCAACGAGATGGCCTGGCTGCGGCAGCTGCTGGACTGGCAGAAGGAGACCGAGGACCCGAGCGAGTTCCTGGAGTCGCTGCGCTTCGACCTGTCCACCAACGAGGTGTTCGTCTTCACCCCGAAGGGCGACGTGATAGCGCTGCCCGCGCAGGCCACCCCGGTGGACTTCGCGTTCGCGGTGCACACCGAGGTCGGCTGCCGGTGCATCGGCGCCCGGGTCAACGGCCGGCTGGTGCCGCTGGAGTCGACGCTGGAGAACGGCGACACCGTCGAGGTGTTCACCTCCAAGGCGGAGAACGCCGGCCCGTCCCGGGACTGGCTGAGCTTCGTCAAGTCGCCCCGGGCCCGCAACAAGATCCGCGCCTGGTTCTCCAAGGAGCGCCGCGAGGAGGCGATCGAGCAGGGCAAGGAGTCGATCGCCCGGGCGATGCGCAAGCAGGGCCTGCCGATCCAGCGGATCCTCACCGGGGACTCGCTGGTCACCCTGGCCCACGAGATGCGCTACCCGGACATCTCCTCGCTGTACGCGGCGATCGGTGAGGGCCACGTCGCCGCGCAGGCCATCGTGCAGAAGCTGGTCCAGGCGATGGGCGGCGAGGAGGGCGCGGTCGAGGACCTCGCCGAGACCGCCACCCCCTCGCACCAGCCGCGCGCGATGCGCCGCCGGGCCAAGGGCGACCCGGGCGTCATCGTCAAGGGCGTCGACGACGTGTGGGTGAAGCTGGCGCGCTGCTGCACGCCGGTGCCCGGCGACCCGATCGTCGGCTTCATCACCCGCGGCAACGGCGTCTCGGTGCACCGTGCGGACTGCGTCAACGTGGAGTCCCTGCAGCAGCAGCCCGAGCGGATGATCGACGTCGAGTGGGCGGCCACCCAGTCCTCGGTGTTCCTGGTCGCCATCCAGGTCGAGGCGCTGGACCGCTCCCGGCTGCTCTCCGACGTCACCCGGGTGCTCTCCGACCAGCACGTCAACATCCTGTCGGCGGCCGTCCAGACCTCCCGCGACCGGGTGGCGATGAGCCGGTTCACCTTCGAGATGGGCGACCCCAAGCACCTGGGGCACGTGCTCAAGGCGGTGCGCGGCGTCGAGGGCGTGTACGACGTGTACCGGGTCACCTCGGCCCGCAACAAGTAGGCCCGCGGCCCTCCCCCCGGTCGCCGACCGCGCCCGCCCCGCCGACACTGGCCGGGTGGGGGCGGTCGGCTTTCCGGGAGGCACCGTGCACGGGATACGGATGAGGACGGCAGTGGCCGGCGCGGCGGCGGCCGCGGCGCTGGCGGCCGGCTGCGGCAGCGGCTCGGGCGGCTCCGGGAGCACCGGCAGCCCGGCGGCGAGCGGCACCGGCAGCCCGGTGTCGGCGTCCGCGGCGGCGGCCTCCGCGGCCGCCGACAACGGGGTGGCCGGGCAGTCCGCCGACCAGGTGCTGCAACGGGCCGTGCAGGCGCTCAAGGACGCCGGCGCGGTCCGGGCGGCGGGCACCGTCGGCAGCGAGGGCGGCCAGATCACCATGGACCTGCGGCTGGACACCACCGGCGACTGCACCGGCACGCTCAGCCAGGGCGGCGTCGGCAGCTTCCAGGTGGTGAAGTCCGGGCAGCAGCTGTGGGTCAAACCGGACCAGGAGTTCTGGCAGACCCACGGCGGCCCGGCGATGGCCCAACTGGTCGGCGACCGCTACCTGAAGACCACCAGCGACAACCCGGACTTCGGCGAGATCGGCAGCCTGTGCGACCTGACCGCGCTGGCCGACCAGCTCGGCACCGGCAAGAGCGGCCTGGCCAAGGGCGGCGAGGAGAACGTGCAGGGCCGCCCCGCGCTCACCCTGACCAACACCTCCAGCACCGGCACCGGCACCCTGTACGTGGCCACCACCGGCGAGCCGGTGCCGCTGAAGCTCGCCAAGGACACCGGGGCGGTCGAGTTCAGCGACTTCGGCACCCCGGTGCCCAGCGCCACCCCCGGGCCCGACCAGAGCCTCGACCTGGACCAGCTGCAGCAGCCGTCCTCCTCGACCTCGGTGGTGTGAAGCGGAACGCGCGAAGGGCCCCCACCGTGCGGCGGGGGCCCTTCGCGCGGGCGTTGCCGGAGCTCAGGAGGTGAACTCCTGGAGCGACTTCTGCGCCTGGTCGAGCAGCGCCCGGCGGCCGGCCAGCTCGGTCTCCAGCTTGGCGGCCTTGGCCGTGTTGCCGGCGGCGCGGGCCTTGGCCAGGTCGGCCTCGAGCTTGTCCACGGCGGCCTGCAGCAGCGCGGTCATGCCGGTGGCGCGGGCCCGGGCCTCCGGGTTGGAGCGCTGCCACTCGGCCTCCTCGGCCTCGCGGACCGCGCGCTCCACCGCGCTCAGCCGGCCGTCCAGCTTCGGGCGGGCGTCGCGCGGGACGTGGCCGATCGCCTCCCAGCGCTCGGCGATGTCGCGCAGCGCGGCCTTGGCGGCCTTCAGGTCGGTGATCGGCAGGATCGCCTCGGCCTCGACCAGCAGCGCCTCCTTGGCCTTCTGGTTCTCGCCCTGCTCGGCGTCGCGCTCGGAGAACGCGGAGGACCGGGCCTGGAAGAAGACGTCCTGGGCGCCGCGGAAGCGGGCCCACAGCTCCTCCTCGGCGTCCCGCTGGGCGCGGCCGGCGGCCTTCCACTGCGTCATCAGGTCGCGGTAGGCGGCCGCGGTCGGGCCCCACTCGGTGGAGCCGGACAGCGCCTCGGCCTCGGCGACCAGCTTCTCCTTGACCGAACGGGCCGACTCGCGCTCCGAGTCGAGCGCCGCGAAGTGCGACTTGCGGTGCTTGGAGAACACCGAGCGGGCGTGCGAGAAGCGGTGCCACAGCTCGTCGTCGCTCTTGCGGTCCAGGCGCGGCAGCGCCTTCCAGTTGTCGACCAGGGCGCGCAGCCGGTCGCCGGCCTCCCGCCACTGGTTGGACTCGGCGAGCTGCTCGGCCTCGGCGACCAGCGCCTCCTTGGCGGCGCGGGTCTCCTCCTGGGCCTTCGCCCGGGCGGCCTTGCGCTCGCCCTGCCGGGTCTCGATCTCGCCGGCCAGGGTGTCCAGGCGGGCGGCCAGGGCGGCCAGGTCGCCGACCGCGTGCGCCTCGGTGACCTGCGCGCGCAGGTGCTCCAGCGCGGTCTGCGCCTCCTTGGCGGCCAGATCGGTCTTGCGCACCCGGTGCTCCAGGAGGGAGGTCTCCGCCTCCAGGCCCTGGAACTTGCGCTCGAAGTAGGCGAGGGCCTCCTCGGGGGAGCCGGCCTGCCAGGAGCCGACCTGGCGTTCGCCGTCGGCCGTCCTCACGTAGACGTTCCCCTGCTCGTCGACACGGCCCCACGGGTCGCTGCTCACAGCGCCTCCTCCACATGACGCCACGCCCACGGGCGGGAGCGTCGTCCACAGTTGATGTGCGGCGGACCGATGGAGCCCGCCGTCCCGAGCCGTCGTGGTGTTGCGCCGAGGGTGACGGCCGACGGTCAGGGCACCCTATACAACAGCAACATAGGCGACCAGCGCCGGTGCTGTCCGCATCCGGCGCCGGTCGATTTTCGCGGCGGGTCAGCCCTTGGCGGTGGTGATGCTCGTGACGTTGACCGGGAGCTTGGGGGCGCCGTCGCCGCCGGTTCCCTCGGCGCCGCCGGCGGCGATCTTCTGCAGCACGTCGAGGCCGCCGGTGATCTTGCCGAACGGGGTGTAGCTGGGGGGCAGTTGGGTGTCCTTGTAGACCAGGAAGAACTGGCTGCCGTTGGTGTTCGCGCCGGAGTTGGCCATCGCCACGGTGCCCGCGGGGTAGGTCGCGCCCTCCAGGTTCTCGTCGGCGAACTGGTAGCCCGGGCCGCCCCGGCCGGTGCCGGTCGGGTCGCCGCACTGCAGGACGTAGATGCCCTCCGTGGTGAGGCGGTGGCACTTGGTGTTGTCCCAGAACTGCTGACCGGCCAGGAACACGAAGGAGTTGACGGTGTGCGGCGCCTTCGCCGCGTCCAGCGCCAGGGTCACCTCGCCCTGCGAGGTCTCGATCTTCGCGGTGTACTTGGCGGCCGCGTCGATCGACATGGCCGGCTCGGCGGCCCACTGCTTGCCGGTGGCGGACGGGGACGGCGCGGCGGAGGCCGTCTTGGTGTCCTTCTTCTTGTCCGAGTCGAACACGCCGGAGGCCACGGTGGCGACACCGCCGACCACCACGACGGCCAGGATCCCCGCGACGATCGCGTTGCGCTGCTTGCGCTTGGCCGCCGCCTCGGCGCGCGCCTGCATCTGGCGCTCGTACTTCTCACGGGCGAGCTGCCGCCGCCGCTGTTCGCTGCTGACCACCGGGGGTGTCTCCTGGACTGTGTCGACGTGGGGGGAGTTGAGCTGGCGTGCACGGATCATCGCATCCGTCGGCGGCCAGTGTAAGGACCCCGCGCGTCAGGACGGGATCAGCGCGAGATGAGAAAGGTCTGAACGCACCGGACAACCGGTTCGCCCGCGGCCCGGTGCCGCCGGTAGGCTGCGGGGGAAAAGCAGACCGCCGCCGCATGAAACGAAGGACTCGCGTGTTCGTCGCCGGATTCCCCGCCGGGGCCTGGGGCACCAATTGCTACCTGGTCGCACCCGCCGCCGGTGAGGAGTGCGTGATCGTCGACCCCGGGCACGAAGCGGCCGCCGGCGTCGAGGAGTTGATCCGCGAGCACCGGCTCAAGCCGGTCGCGGTGCTGCTCACCCACGGGCACATCGACCACGTCGCCTCGGTCGTCCCGGTCTGCGGCGCGCAGGGCGTCCCGGCCTGGATCCACCCCGCGGACCGCTACATGCTGGCCGACCCGGAGAAGGCGCTCGGGCGCTCGCTCGGGCAGCAGCTGATGGGCTCGATCACCGTCGGCGAGCCGGACGACGTCCGCGAGTTGGCCGACGGCAGCGTGCTGGAGCTCGCCGGGATGCACCTCACCGTCGACCACGCCCCCGGCCATACCGAGGGGTCGGTGACGTTCAGGACGCCCGCATCGGCAGAGGTCCCGCCGGTGCTGTTCTCGGGCGACCTGCTGTTCGCCGGCTCCATCGGGCGTACCGACCTCCCGGGCGGAGACAGCGGAGCGATCATGCGCTCGCTGGCCCGGGTGTGCCTGCCCCTCGACGACGCGACCGTGGTGCTCTCCGGCCACGGCTCGCAGACCACCATCGGCCGAGAGCGCGCCACCAACCCCTACCTCCGGCAGGCGGGCGGTGCGCCGGACGCACCGGCCTTCCCGCGACGAGGAATGTGACGGAAGAGAAGTTGAGCACCTTCACCGCCCCCAAGGGCACCTTCGACCTGCTGCCGACGGTCAACTCCGCGGCCTACCTGGCGATCCGCGACCGGCTCTCCGGGCCGCTGCGCCGCGCCGGGTACGGCTACGTCGAGACCCCCGTGTTCGAGGACGTCAAGCTGTTCTCCCGCGGCGTCGGCGAGTCCACCGACATCGTCACCAAGGAGATGTTCACCCTCGCCCAGCGCCCGGAGAGCAGCGAATCGCTGGCGCTGCGCCCCGAGGGCACCGCCTCGGTGGTCCGGGCCGCGCTGGAGGCCAACCTCCACAAGCTCGGCAACCTGCCGGTCAAGCTCTGGTACTCCGGCAACTTCTACCGCTACGAGCGCCCGCAGAAGGGCCGCTACCGGCAGTTCTCGCAGGTCGGCGCGGAGGCCATCGGCGCCGAGGACCCGGCGCTGGACGCCGAGCTGATCATCCTGGCCGACGACGCCTTCCGCTCGCTCGGCCTGCGCGACTACCGCCTGCTGCTCAACTCGCTCGGCGACCAGCAGTGCCGCCCGGTCTACCGCGCCGCCCTGGTCGAGTTCCTGGCCGGCCTCGACCTGGACGAGGACACCCGCCGCCGCGCCGAGATCAACCCGCTGCGCGTGCTCGACGACAAGCGCGAGGCCGTCCAGGCCCAGCTGGTGGACGCGCCCAAGCTGCGCGACTACCTGTGCGAGGACTGCAAGGCGTACGACGAGAAGGTCCGCGAGCTGCTCACCGCCGCGGGCGTCGCGTTCGTCGACGACCCCAAGCTGGTGCGCGGCCTGGACTACTACACCCGCACCACCTTCGAGTTCGTGCACGGCGGTCTCGGCGCGCAGTCCGCGATCGGCGGCGGCGGCCGCTACGACGGCCTGTCCGAGATGCTCGGCGGCCCGGCGCTGCCCTCGGTCGGCTGGGGCCTGGGCGTGGACCGCACCTTCCTCGCGCTGGAGGCCGAGGGCGTCGTCCTCGACCTGCCCGCCACCACCGAGGTGTACGCGGTGGCGCTCGGCGAGGAGGCCAAGAGCGTGCTGTTCGCCAAGACCGTCGAGCTGCGCCGGGCCGGCGTCGCCACCGACCTGGCCTTCGGCGTCAAGAGCATCAAGAACGCCATGAAGTCCGCCAACCGGTCGGGTGCGCGCTACGCCCTGATCGCGGGCGACCGGGACCTCGCCGAGGGCGTGGTCCAGCTCAAGGACATGGAGTCCGGCGAGCAGACCCCCGTCGCCCTTGAGGCGCTCGTCACCACCCTGAAGGAGAAGCAGCTGTGATCCGCACGCACGACGCGGGCACGCTCCGCGCGGAGCACGCCGGCACCACCGTCACCCTGGCCGGCTGGGTGGCCCGCCGCCGTGACCACGGCGGCGTGGCCTTCATCGACCTGCGGGACGCCTCCGGCACCGTGCAGGTCGTGGTCCGCGACCTGGAGTCGGTGCACGGGCTGCGCTCCGAGTACTGCGTGAAGGTGGTCGGCGAGGTCCGGGTCCGCCCGGAGGGCAACGAGAACCCGGAGATCCCGACCGGCGCCGTCGAGGTCGTCGTCGAGTCGATCGAGGTGCTGTCCGAGGCCGCGCCGCTGCCGTTCCAGGTCGCCGAGTACGAGCCCGGCTCGGTCAACGAGGAGGTGCGGCTGCGCTACCGCTACCTCGACCTGCGCCGCGAGGGCCCGGCCCGCGCGCTGCGGCTGCGCTCGAAGGTCAACCACATCATCCGCACGGTGATGGAGGAGAACGACTACCTCGACATCGAGACCCCGTACCTGACCCGCTCCACCCCCGAGGGCGCCCGCGACTTCCTGGTCCCGGTCCGCCTCCAGCCGGGCCACTGGTACGCCCTGCCGCAGTCCCCGCAGCTGTTCAAGCAGCTGCTGATGGTGGCCGGCATGGAGCGCTACTACCAGATCGCCCGCTGCTTCCGCGACGAGGACTTCCGCGCCGACCGGCAGCCCGAGTTCACCCAGCTCGACATCGAGGCGTCCTTCGTCGACCAGGAGGACATCCTGGCGCTCGGCGAGAAGATCATCGCCGCGATCTGGAAGCAGGTCCACGGCTACGAGATCCCGAACCCTCTGCCCCGGATGACCTACGCCGACGCCATGTCCCGCTACGGCTCCGACAAGCCGGACGTCCGCTTCGGGCAGGAACTCACCGACCTCACCGAGTACTTCAAGGGCACCGGGTTCCGGGTCTTCCAGGCCCCGTACGTCGGCGCGGTCGTGATGCCCGGCGGCGCCTCGCAGCCCCGCAAGCAGCTCGACGCCTGGCAGGACTGGGCCAAGGCCCGCGGCGCCCGCGGCCTCGCCTACGTGCTGGTGGACGCCGAGACCGGCGAGCTGCGCGGCCCGGTCGCCAAGAACCTGTCCGAGGAGCACCTGGCCGGCCTGGCCGCCGCCGCCGGCGCCAAGCCCGGCGACGCGGTGTTCTTCGCCGCGGGCAAGAAGACCGCCTCGCAGGAGCTGCTCGGCGCCGCCCGCCTGGAGATCGGCCGCCGCTGCAACCTGATCGACGAGTCCCAGTGGGCCTTCCTCTGGGTCGTGGACTTCCCGATGTTCGAGCCGATCGAGGACGACAAGGGCGAGTTCCAGGGCTGGCACGCGGTGCACCACCCGTTCACCGCGCCGACCGCCGAGTCGCTGGCCACCTTCGACACCGACCCGGGCAGCGCGCTCTCCAACGCGTACGACCTGGTGCTCAACGGCTCGGAGCTGGGCGGCGGTTCGATCCGCATCCACCAGCGGGACGTGCAGAAGCGGGCGTTCGACGCGATCGGCCTGTCCGAGGAGGAGGCGGCCTCGCAGTTCGGCTTCCTGCTGGACGCCTTCAACTACGGCCCGCCGCCGCACGGCGGCATCGCGCTCGGCCTGGACCGCGTGGTCACCCTGCTGGGCGGCTACGACACCATCCGGGACGTCATCGCCTTCCCGAAGACCTCCACCGGCGGCGACCCGCTGACCGGCGCCCCCACCCCGATCACCCCGGCCCAGCGCCGCGAGGCCGGCGTGGACGCCCAGCCCAAGGCCAAGGAGAACAAGGACGGCGCCAAGGCCGAGGCCGAGCCCACCGTCTGACGGACCGTCAGGATCCCGGTCGGATTCTGACGGGACATCACAAAGATCACGATTCGTTCCGGCCCCGGCCGGTGCGCGGCCACCAGGAGTAGGCTGCCACCGCCCGGGGCCGGAATGCTGCACCACCCGGAACGCTGCACAACGGGGTGCAGAGCGCAAGAAGGGTCAAGGATGACCGTACGAACCAGAGTTGAACTCCCCACCGACACCGCCGAGACCCGGCGGGTACACATGGCGGCCTTCCCAGGCCCCGAAGAGGCGGACCTGGTGGACGCGCTGCGCCGCGACGCCGCCTGGCTGCCCGCACTGTCCCTGGTCGCGGTGGACGAGCGCGAAGTGGTCATCGGCCACGCGCTGCTCACCCGGCTGAAGGTCGGCAACGGCAAGGGCCTGGCCCTCGCCCCCGTCGCGGTCGCCCCCGAGTGGCAGCGCAAGGGCGTCGGCACCGCCGTGGTGCGGGCCGCGCTGGACGCCGCCGCCGAGGCCGGCGAACGCGTCGTGGTGGTGCTCGGCGACCCGGGCTACTACGGCCGGTTCGGCTTCGCCCCCGCCTCCGGACACCGCATCACCGGGCCGTTCGACGTCCCCGACGGGTACTTCCAGGCCCTGCGGCTGCCCGGCGCCGACGGCGCCCCGCACGGCATGTGCCGCTACCCCGCGCCGTTCGCCGAGGTCTGAGCGGCCGCCGCTTCGGGGGACCGGCCGCCACCGGTCGCCCGGAACTGCACCTCCAGGTGCAGCCGGCAGGACTCCGCGAACGCCGCCATGGCGGGCGTCTGCGCCCGCCCGTGCGGCCGGAACAGCCCCACCAGGCTCGGCCCCAGTCCGCGCACCGGCAGGCAGCGCACGTCCGGACGGCTGCTCCAGCGGCCCACCGCGCGCGGCGCGAACCCCACCCCCTGCCCGCAGGCCACCGCGGCCATCCACTCGTCCGCGTTGTGCGCCACCGCCCCGATCCGCACCGGCCGGCCGGCCCGCTCCGGCGCGCCCAGCCAGTAGTCCCGCCACACCCCGGCCTGCTCCGGTATCGCCACGAACGGCTCGTCCCACAGGTCCGCCACCGACACCTCGGTGCGGGCCGCCAGCCGGTGGTCGGCCGCCAGCACCACCCAGCGCTCCTCGGTGCCCAGCGGCACGTGCGCGTACCGCTCGGCCATCGAGGCCGGGGCGTGCCACAGCGCCAGGTCCAGCCGGCCCGAGGCCAGGCCGGAGGACTCGTCGAACCAGTCGTTCTGCCGCAACCGCAGCCGCCACCCCGGCATCCGGCGGGCGAAGTCCTCCGCCACCGCGCGGCCCAGCAGGCTCATCGTCGACCCCTCGAAGCCGACCCGCAGCTCCCCGCCGGCCTCCGCCGCCGCCAGCCGGGTCGCCCGCACCGCCTCCTCCCAGCCCGCCAGCAGCGTCCCGGCCCGGGCCAGCAGCTCGGCGCCCGCCGCCGTCGGCGCCATCCCGGCCCGCGAGCGGCGGAACAGCTCCACCCCCAGCTGCCGCTCCAGCGCCCGGACCTGCTTGGTCAGCGTCGGCTGGCTGACCCCCAGCCGGGCCGCCGCCGCGGTCAGCTGGCCCTCCTCGCCGACCACGGTCAGGCAGCGCAGCATCCGGGTGTCCACATCCATGCCCCCAGGCTATGGACCAATGCATTGGACCTCGGACCCGGGGGTGCCGCAGAGTGGTCCGGCCTTCCCCGGCGCGATCGGCACCGGCGGCACGGGGGACCGCCGGTGCCCGCCGGGGAAGGACGCCCGCACCCCGCCCGCGTCCTCCCCGCACCCCGTCCGAACTGCGGCGCCGCCCGGCGGACCGTAGCCTGAGGGATCGTCAGCATCGGCGACCCGGCGAGCGGAGGGCACACCCAGTGGCGGCACCCAGCACAGGCAGGACGGGCAGGGGCGACAAGGGCGGGAAGGGCGACGGGGGCGGGAAGAAGTCCCGCGGCGCCAAGCGGATGCCGAAGAAGCTCTACGAGGACGAACTGCTCCGCCTCCAGCGCGAACTGGTCAAGCTCCAGGAATGGGTCCGCACCGAGGGCGTCCGGATGGTGATCGTCTTCGAGGGCCGGGACGCCGCCGGCAAGGGCGGCGCCATCAAGCGCGTCACCGAGTACCTCAACCCCCGGATCGCCCGGATCGCCGCCCTGCCCGCCCCCACCGAGCGCCAGCGCGGCCAGTGGTACTTCCAGCGCTACGTCGAGCAGCTCCCGGCGGCCGGCGAGATGGTCCTGTTCGACCGCTCCTGGTACAACCGGGCCGGCGTCGAGAAGGTGATGGGCTTCTGCACCGACGAGGAGTACTGGCAGTTCCTGCACCAGTGCCCCACCTTCGAACGGATGCTGGTCGAGGCCGGCATCCTGCTGCGCAAGTACTGGTTCTCGGTCAGCGACGTCGAACAGGAACGCCGCTTCCGCGACCGGCTCGACGACCCGATGCGGCAGTGGAAGCTCTCCCCGATGGACGTCGAGTCCATCACCCGCTGGGAGGACTACTCGCGGGCCAAGGACGAGATGTTCGTCTACACCGACATCCCCGAATCACCCTGGAACGTCGTCGACAGCGACGACAAGCGCCGCGCCCGGCTCAACATGATCGCCCACCTGCTCTCCACCGTCCCGTACCACGAGGTGGTCAAGCCCGCCGTCACCCTGCCGCCACGACCCGCCCCGCGCGGCTACCAGCGGCCGCCGCGCGACCTCCAGAAGTACGTCTTCGACCACGCCGCGACGGTGCTGGCCCAGGCCGGGAAGTAGGGTCGAGCAATGGCGAAGTACTTCGACGTGCACCCCGAGACGCCCCAGCCGCGCACCATCTCCACCGTGGTGGCGAGCATCCGGGACGGCGCCCTCATCGCATACCCCACCGACTCCTGTTTCGCGCTCGGCTGCCGGCTGGACAACCGGGACGCACTGGACCGGATCCGCACCATCCGGCGGCTCGACGACCGGCACCACTTCACCCTGATGTGCCAGGACTTCGCCCAGCTGGGCAAGTTCGCGCAACTCGACAACAACGTCTTCCGCGCCGTCAAGGCCGCGACGCCCGGCAGCTACACCTTCATCCTCCCCGCCACCAAGGAGGTGCCGCGCCGGCTGCTGCACCCCAAGAAGAAGACCGTCGGCGTCCGCATCCCCGACCACGCCGTCACCCAGGCCCTGCTCGCCGAACTCGGCGAACCCCTGGTCTCCAGCACCCTGCTGCTGCCCGGCGAGGAGGAACCGATGACGCAGGGCTGGGAGATCAAGGAGAGCCTCGACCACGTCCTGGACGCGGTGGTCGACTCCGGCGACTGCGGGACGGTGCCGACCACGGTCGTCGACTTCTCGGACGGGGTGCCGGAGATCGTCCGCTACGGGGCGGGGGACCCGGAGCGCTTCGAGCAGTAGGGCGCTCCCCGGCCCCCCGCGTTGTCGGAGCCGTCGCATAGGCTCGGAGCGTGGACGAGCCCGACCTTTTCACGCACGCCGCCGAGGAACGCCAGAGCTCCGAGCCCGGGCGCGCCCCGCTCGCGGTGCGGATGCGGCCGCGGACGTTGGACGAGGTGGCGGGGCAGCAGCAGCTGCTCAAGGACGGGTCGCCGCTGCGGCGGCTGGTCGCGGGGGCGAAGGGCCCGGCGGCGACGAGTTCGGTGATCCTGTGGGGGCCGCCGGGGACGGGCAAGACCACGCTGGCGCACGTGATCAGCCAGGCGGTGGAGGGCCGGTTCGTCGAGCTCTCGGCGATCACGCACGGGGTCAAGGAAGTCCGGGCGGTGATCGACGGGGCCCGGCGGGCGGTCGGGATGAGCGGCCGGGAGACGGTGCTGTTCCTGGACGAGATCCACCGCTTCTCCAAGGCCCAGCAGGACTCGCTGCTGCCCGCCGTGGAGAACCGCTGGGTCACCCTGATCGCCGCGACCACCGAGAACCCGTACTTCTCGGTGATCTCCCCGCTGCTGTCGCGCAGCCTGCTGCTGACCCTGGAGTCGCTCACCGACGAGGACGTCCGGACCCTGCTGCGCCGGGCCGCCGCCGACGAGCGCGGGCTGGGCGGCAGCGTGGAGTTGAGCCCGGAGGCCGAGGACCACCTGGTGCGGCTGGCGGGGGGCGACGCGCGGCGGGCGCTGACCACGCTGGAGGCGGCGGCGGGGGCGGCGCTGGAGCAGGGCGAGAAGGTGCTGACCCTGGCGGCGACCGAGACGGCGGTCAACCAGGCCGCGGTGCGCTACGACCGGGACGGCGACCAGCACTACGACGTGGCGAGCGCGCTGATCAAGTCGATCCGGGGCAGCGACGTGGACGCCACCCTGCACTACCTGGCCCGGATGATCGAGGCGGGGGAGGACCCGCGCTTCATCGCCCGGCGCCTGATGATCTCCGCCAGCGAGGACGTCGGCCTGGCCGACCCGACGGCGCTGTCCACCGCGGTGGCCGCCGCGCAGGCGGTCGCGCTGATCGGCTTCCCGGAGGCGCGGATCATCCTGTCCCAGGCGGCGATCGCGCTGGCCCTGGCGCCCAAGTCGAACGCGGCGTACCTGGCGATCGACGCCGCGCTGGCGGACGTCCGGCAGGGCCTGGCCGGGGCGGTGCCCGCGCACCTGCGGGACGCGCACTACGGCGGGGCGAAGAAGCTCGGGCACGGCAAGGGCTACCAGTACCCGCACGACCTGCCGGAGGGCATCGCCGCGCAGCAGTACGCGCCGGACGAGGTGCACGGCAAGGAGTACTACCGGCCGACCCGGCGGGGCGGCGAGGCCCGGTACGCGGAGATCGCGGAGTGGACCAGGGCCCGGCTCAAGGGGCAGTGAATCCGGCCCGTCCGGAGCCTGTAGACTGGCTCGCAGTGTGTCCCGGGCCCGGGGTTCCGCGAGGAGCGACCGGCCGCACCAGCGGGGCACTGAACGGGGGCCTCCCGCGAGGGAGTTCCCCAGGAGCGGCGCGCACCGGCCTTCGGTGTCGCGGGTCGTCCACCACCCTTCCCGGTCGTGGGTGTCCCGTGTGCAAGCACATAGTGCCCGGTCGCGGAGAGCGGCTGACCGTCCGGCAACGGGCGGTTTTTCTCCGGGCCGCGAGAAGCGTCCTCCGTCAACACCTGGTGACAGCCGTATCTGAACAGGAAAAGGAAACATGGCGAACCAGAAGCGCCCCAAGGTCAAGATCGCCCGTGCTCTCGGCGTTCCGCTGACCCCGAAGTCCGTCAAGTACTTCGAGGCCCGTCCGTACCCGCCCGGCCAGCACGGCCGCGGCCGCAAGCAGAACTCTGACTACAAGGTCCGTCTGACCGAGAAGCAGCGTCTGCGCGCGCAGTACGACCTCAGCGAGAAGCAGATGGCGCGTGCCTTCGAGGCCGCCAAGAAGATCGAGGGCAAGACGGGCGAGGCCCTGGTCGGCCTGCTCGAGGTCCGCCTCGACTCCCTGGTCCTGCGTTCGGGCATCGCCCGCACCATCTACCAGGCCCGCCAGATGGTCGTGCACGGCCACATCCAGGTCAACGGTGCGAAGGTCAACAAGCCCTCGTTCCAGCTGAAGCCGGGCTACGTCGTCACGGTGAAGGAAAAGTCCAAGGAGAAGGTCCCCTTCCAGGTGGCTCGCGAGGGCGGCAACGCCGGCGAGGGCCAGACCCCGAAGTACCTCGAGGTCAACCTGAAGGCCCTGGCCTTCCGCCTGGACCGCGCGCCGCAGCGCCGCGAGGTTCCGGTCGTCTGCGACGAGCAGCTCGTCGTCGAGTACTACTCGCGCTGACCCGCGAGCGGAACGCCCCCTCGGTCCTCGGACCGCGGGGGCGTTTCCCGTTCCCGGACCGCCCGCGGGCCGGCGGGCGGGGTCAGGCGCCGACGGGGGAGTACGGGCGGGCCGGGTCGAGCGGCGGGCCGGGGCGGTCGGTGCCGCCGCCGTCCGCGGGCGGTTCGGGGGAGCCGCCGTCGAGGGCGCGGCGGACGGCGGCGTCCAGGTCGAGCCGGGAGCCGAGCCGGAAGGCCGCCGCGTAGGCGTCGCCGCTGAGGCCGCCGCGGGCGCGCCGCTCGCACTCCAGGTGCGGGCCGTTGAAGGAGCGGGAGCCGAAGAACGGGGTGCCGACGGCCCGCCAGAGCCGGTGCGCGGCGCCCTGCAGGACGCGGGCCTCGTGCAGGTCGGCGTCCGGGCCCTCGGTGGCCAGCAGGGCCAGCAGGTCCATCGCCAGCACGATGCCCAGCAGGTCGCGGAACAGGTGGTTCAGCCGCATCGACTCGCGGGCGAAGGACCGGGCCAGCCGCAGGTCGCCGGCCTGCCGCCGGGCGAAGGCCATCGCGTACAGGCAGTAGCCGTACGCCCACTGCTCGCCGTGCTCCTCGCAGGTCTCCCGGAGGCGTTCGATGCCGGCCCGGCCGCGTTCCTCGTCACCCTGGAAGAGCCGGGCCAGGGCGAGTTCGAACATCGCCATCAGGACGTTGGAGTTGAGTTCGCCGAGGGTGTCGTAGTGCCACAGCGCCTCCTCGAACAGCTCGGCGGCGCGGGCCGGGTCGTCGCCGATCAGGGCCGCGCAGCCCTGGCGGTGGACGGCGTAGGCCAGGGCCCGGTCGTCGCCGGTCTCCAGGGCCTGGCGGCGGCACTCCTCAAGGGCGGGGCGGGCCCGGTCCAGGTCGCCCTGGAGGGTGGCGAGGTAGCCGGTGACCCAGAGCGCCTTGGCCCGGGCGTCGGTGGGTTCGGGGGCGAGCGCGAGGGCCCGGTCGAGCCAGTGCCGGCCCTCGCCGAGGTGGCCGGTGCCGACCCAGAAGTACCAGAGGGTGCCGGCCAGGACGAGGGCGAGCTGCTCCTCGCCGGGCTCGGCGAGCGAGAACTCCAGCGCGGAGCGGAGGTTGGGGTGGGCGAGCCGGGTGCGTTCGGCGGTCTCGGCCTGCCGGGGGCCGAACCACTCGACCTCGCCCCAGGTGGCGACGCCGAGGTACCAGTCGCGGTGGCGGCGCAGCAGCCGCCGGTCGTCGCCGCCGGCCCGCAGCCAGTGGGCGCCGTACTCGCGCAGGGTGTCGAGCATCCGGAAGCGGACGGTGCCCTCGCCGTCGAGGCGTTCCAGCACGGACTTGTCGACCAGCGAGTCGACGAGTTCGCACAGGTCGTCCTGGTCCAGGCCGCGGCCGGCGCAGACGTACTCGGCGGCGTCCAGGTCGAAGCCGCCGGCGAAGACCGAGAGGCGGGCCCAGAGTAAACGTTCCTGCATCGTGCAGAGCTCGTGGCTCCAGCCGATCGCGGTGCGCAGCGTCCGGTGCCGGGCCGGGGCCGTCCGCTCGCCGCCGGTGAGCAGCCGGAAGCGGTCGTCCAGCCGGGCCGCCAGCTGCTCGACGGACAGCGCGCGCAGCCGCCCGGCGGCCAGCTCCAGGGCCAGCGGGATGCCGTCCAGCCGGCGGCAGAGCAGGGCCACCCCGGCCCGGTTGCGCGGCTCCAGCCGGAAGCCCGGCCGGACGGCCGCGGCCCGGTCGGCGAACAGCAGCATCGCCTCCGGGTCCGCCCCGTCGCCGTCGGCCGCCAGGTACGGCAGCGGGGCCAGCGGCAGCAGGTGCTCGCCCGCGGCGCGCAGCGACTGCCGGGAGGTGGCGAGCACCCGCAGGCCCGGTGCGGCGCGCAGCAGCGCGTCCGCCAGCTCGGCGCAGGCGTCCACCAGGTGCTCGCAGCCGTCCAGCACCAACAGGGCCTCGCGGTCGGCGAGTTGCTCGACCAGGACGTCCAGCGGCGGGCGGGCGGTGTGGTCGGTCAGCTGCAGCGCCTCCAGCACGGCGTGGCCGAGCAGCAGCGGGTCCTGGACGGGGGCGAGCTCGGCCAGGTGCGCGCCGTCCGGGAACCCGGGGGCCAGCCGGGCGGCGGCGCGCAGCGCCAGGCGGGACTTGCCGACGCCGCCCGGGCCGGTCACCGTGACCAGCCGGGCCCGGGCCACCAGGGCGGACAGCCCGTCGAGTTCGGCGGCCCGGCCGACGAAGCTGGTGACCTCGGCGGGCAGCCGGCCCGGGCTCCTCGACGCTGCCGACGTGCTGTTCATGGGACGCCCCCGTCCGTACCGGTGCACCACCGGGGACCGGCAGGAGACCGGAACCGGCGGGCCCGCGTTCCGCGAGCCACACCCCCAACGAGGTGACCTGACGGTAGGTTACGCGCCGGGTTCGCACACCCGACCGGGCCGGGGGCCGGGCCACCGGCGGATATACCGGTCGGGGAGCGAGCCGTGGTCACGGTAGGGTTCAACCCTGGGATCGCAAGAGTTTCGCAAGCACAGCCGAGGGAGCGCGCGAAGGTGTCCGTGGGAGAGCTGGCCGGGCTGCTGGTGGCCGTCTTCTGGGCGGTCCTGGTCACCCTGCTCGCCGTGGTGCTGGTGCGGCTGTCCAAGGTGCTGCGGGAGGCGACCGCGCTGGTCTCCGCCGTCACCGAGCAGGCCGTGCCGCTGCTGCAGGACGCGAACAGCGCCGTCCGCAGCGCGCACGAGCAGCTGGAGCGGGTCGACGAGATCACCGCCAACGTGCAGGACGCGGCGGCCGACGCCAAGGCGCTGTCCTCGACCGTGGCGGCGACGCTGGGCGGGCCGCTGGTGAAGCTGGCGGCGTTCAGCTACGGCGTCCGCAAGGCCGCCGCCCGGCAGCAGGCCGGGCCGGTCGGGGTGCCGCAACAGGCTGGTGAGCGCGAGGAGTTGGCCCGGATGATCCGGGCCGAGGTGCGGGCCCAGGCGGCCCCGCGCGGCGGGCTGCTGGCCAAGGTCCGCCGGGCCGTGAGGGGCTGACCGCGATGGTGCGCAGGATCTTCTGGATGGCCGTCGGCGCGGGTGCCGCGGTCTGGGCCGCGAACAAGGCCAACGAGGCGGTGCACCGCCTCACCCCGGACTCGCTGTCCGGCACCGCCGCCCGCGGCGCGCTCCAGCTCGGCGACGCCGCCAGGCGCTTCGCCCGGGACGTCCGCTCCGGCATGGACGAGCGCGAGCGCCAGCTGCGCGCCGACCTCGGCCTGGACGGCACCGCCGTGGTCGAGCCGCCGCGCCGCCGGGCGCCGGGCGGACCGGCGGCCGCCGACGACGGGGTCCGAGCTATCTCGGCGGCCCCGGGCTCCCCGGCCGCCGCCCTGCCCCCGTCCTCGCGCACCGAGCGCCGCACCACCCCCCAGACCATCGTTGCCAAGCCCCGACAGCGCGAGCTGCCGGGCCGCACGACCGACCGGAAGGACCCCCACTGATGGAGTCGGCAGAGATCCGCCGCCGCTGGCTGCGCTTCTTCGAGGAGCGCGGCCACACCGTCGTACCGTCGGCCTCGCTGGTCGCCGACGACCCCACCCTGCTGCTGGTCAACGCCGGCATGGTGCCCTTCAAGCCGTACTTCCTGGGCGAGGTCAAGCCGCAGTTCTCGCGCGCGACCAGCGTGCAGAAGTGCGTCCGCACGCTGGACATCGAGGAGGTCGGGAAGACCACCCGGCACGGCTCGTTCTTCCAGATGTGCGGCAACTTCTCGTTCGGCGACTACTTCAAGGAAGGCGCCATCACGTTCGCCTGGGAGCTGCTCACCAGCTCCGTGGCGGACGGCGGCTACGGCCTCGACCCGGAGAAGCTCTGGATCACCGTCTACCAGGACGACGACGAGGCCGAGCAGATCTGGCGCGACGTGATCGGCGTCCCGTCCGAGCGGATCCAGCGCCTGGGCATGAAGGACAACTTCTGGTCGATGGGCGTCCCCGGCCCGTGCGGTCCGTGCTCGGAGATCAACTACGACCGCGGCCCCGCGTACGGCGAGGAGGGCGGCCCGGCGGTCAACGGCGAGCGCTACCTGGAGATCTGGAACCTGGTCTTCATGCAGTACGAGCGCGGCCACGGCGACGGCAAGGACGGGTTCGAGATCCTCGGCGACCTGCCGAGCAAGAACATCGACACCGGCCTCGGCCTGGAGCGCCTCGCCGCCGTCCTGCAGGGCGTCGACAACCTCTTCGAGATCGACACCTCGCGGATGATCCTCGACCGCGCCGCCGAGCTCACCGGCCACACCTACGGCGCCGACCACAAGTCGGACGTCTCGCTGCGCGTGGTCACCGACCACTTCCGCACCGCGCTGATGCTGGTCGGCGACGGCGTCACCCCCGGCAACGAGGGCCGCGGCTACGTGCTGCGCCGCATCCTGCGCCGGGCGATCCGCAACATGCGGCTGCTGGGCGCCACCGAGCCGGTCGCCAAGGACCTGATCGACATCTCGATCAAGGCGATGGCCCCGCAGTACCCGGAGCTGGAGACCGACCGCAAGCGGATCGAGACGGTCGTGGTCGCCGAGGAGAACGCCTTCCTCCAGACCCTGCGCTCCGGCACCAACCTGCTGGACGCCGCCGTCACCGAGACCCGCCAGTCCGGCGGCGCGGTGCTCTCCGGCGAGCAGGCGTTCAAGCTGCACGACACCTACGGCTTCCCGATCGACCTCACCCTGGAGATGGCCGAGGAGCAGGGCCTCCAGGTCGACGAGGCCGGCTTCCGCCGCCTGATGCAGGAGCAGCGCGACCGCGCCAAGGCCGACGCCAGGGCGAAGAAGATGGGCCACGCCGACGTCGCCGCGTACCGCGAGGTCGCCGACAAGGCCGGCGCCTCCGTCTTCACCGGCTACGCGAACACCGAGGGCGAGGCCACCGTGGTCGGCCTGCTGGTGGACGGCGTCCCCTCGCCGGCCGCCACCGAGGGCGACGAGGTCGAGATCGTCCTCGACCGCACCCCGTTCTACGCCGAGGGCGGCGGCCAGCTCGCCGACCACGGCCGGATCCGGCTGGACTCCGGCGCGGTCGTCGAGATCCGCGACGTCCAGCAGCCGGTGCCCGGCGTGATCGTGCACTCCGGCGGGGTGCTGTTCGGCGAGGTGGTGCTCGGCGCGTCCGCGTACGCCACCATCGACACCGACCGCCGCCGGGCCGTCTCGCGCGCCCACTCGGCCACCCACCTGACCCACCAGGCGCTGCGCGACGCGCTCGGCCCGACCGCCGCCCAGGCCGGTTCGGAGAACGCGCCGGGCCGCTTCCGGTTCGACTTCGGCTCGCCCGCGGCCGTCCCCGGCTCGGTGCTGACCGACGTCGAGCAGAAGATCAACGAGGTGCTGGTCCGCGAACTCGACGTCACCGCCGAGGTGATGACGATGGACGAGGCCCGCAAGCAGGGCGCCATCGCCATGTTCGGCGAGAAGTACGGCGACTCGGTGCGCGTGGTCACCATCGGCGACTTCTCCAAGGAGCTGTGCGGCGGCACGCACGTCGGCAACACCGCCCAGCTGGGCCTGGTGAAGCTGCTCGGCGAGTCCTCGATCGGCTCCGGCGTGCGCCGCGTCGAGGCGCTGGTCGGCGTCGACGCGTACAAGTTCCTGGCCCGCGAGCACACCGTGGTCTCCCAGCTGACCGAGCTGGTCAAGGGCCGCCCGGAGGAGCTGCCGGAGAAGATCTCCGGGATGCTCGCCAAGCTCAAGGACGCCGAGAAGGAGATCGAGAAGTTCCGCGCGGAGAAGGTCCTCGCGGCCGCGGCCGGCCTGGCCGCAGGCGCCGAGGACGTCCGGGGCGTGGCCCTGGTCGCCGCCCGGGTCGGTGACGGCACCGGCGCGGACGAGCTGCGCAAGCTGGTGCTGGACATCCGCGCCCGGCTCGGCAACCGCCCGGCCGTGGTCGCCGCGTTCACCGTGGCGAACGACCGCCCGCTGACCGTCATCGCCACCAGCGAGGACGCCCGCGCGCGCGGCATCAAGGCCGGCGAGCTGGTCCGCGCCGCGGCCAAGACCCTCGGCGGCGGCGGTGGCGGCAAGGACGACGTCGCGCAGGGCGGCGGCACGAACCCGGCCGCGGTCGGCGAGGCGATCGCCGCCGTCCGGGCGCTGGTCGCGGAGCGGGCTTCCTGATGGAGCCCGAGCAGCCCGAGGAGAAGGTCTTCCGGCGCGGCCGGCGGATCGCCGTCGACGTGGGTGACGCCCGGATCGGGGTCGCGGTCTGCGACCCCGACGGGCTGATCGCCACGCCGGTGGAGACCGTCCCCGCCGGGGGCCGCTCGCAGGCCCGGCTGAAGGCGATCGTCGAGGAGTACGACGCCGTCGAGGTGGTGGTCGGCCTGCCGCGCTCGCTGAACGGCAAGGAGGGCCCGGCCGCCGCCAAGGTCCGCGAGTACGCGGGCCGGCTGGCCGGCCTGCTGCACCCGGTCGGGGTGCGGCTGGTGGACGAGCGGATGACCACCGTCACCGCCGCCGCCGGGCTGCGGGCCTCCGGGCGGTCGTCCAAGAAGGGCCGCTCGGTGATCGACCAGGCCGCCGCCGTGGTCATCCTGCAGTCGGCCCTGGAGACCGAACGGGTGAGCGGTCGGGCGCCCGGTGAGAGTGTCGAGCCGGTCAACTGACCGGTACGGGTTAGCTTCCCGGTAGAGGGGCCCGTGCGGGCGCGCGTCCGCACGGGCCCCTCTCTCCTTGCCCGCCGCCGGAAGGGCCCCCGTGACCGACCCGTACACCGCGCCCGGACTCACCCCCGGCCACCTCGGTGCCCCCGTCGTCGAGCCCGAGGGCGCCCCGCCCGGCCTGCCGTACGGCGTCGAGCCGCCGGACCCGCAGCAGGTCCGCACCGGCGCCGCGTGCTGCCTCAGCGTCGCCGGGCTGATCGGGGTGGCGATGGCCGCGGCGCTCGCGCTGTTCGTGCTCTGGCCCGAGGGCAAGCAGCCCGCCCCCGATTACCCGGGCGGCGGCACCGGCCAGGTCCAGGTGTCGGTGGCGCAGGGCGCCAGCCTCACCCAGATCGGCAAGGTCCTGACGGCCAAACACGTGGTGGCCTCCGCCCGGGCGTTCACCGACGCCGCGGCCAGGAGCCCGGCCGGCAGCAACGTCCACCCCGGCACGTACACCCTCAAGGAGAAGATGTCGGCGGTCTCGGCGCTCAACGTGCTGCTCGACCCGTCCAACGCCAACGCCCTGACCGTTCCCGAGGGTTGGCGCTCCACCCAGGTCTTCGCCGCGATCGACACCCGGCTCGGCCTGAAGCCCGGCACCGCCAAGGCCACCGCCGAGCAGCACCTCGCCGATCTGGGCCTGCCCGCCGACGCCGCCGGGCACATCGAGGGCTACCTCTACCCCGCCACCTACCCTGTGACCGGCGACAGCACCCCCCTGACGCTCCTTCAAGACATGGTAAAGGAGGCCGACGGCAACCTGGAGGGCCCCTCCGTCACCGACGCCGCCACCGCCAACGGCGTGACCCCCTACGGCCTGTTGGCCGTCGCGAGCCTCGCCCAGGCCGAGGCCGACAACCCCGAGGACATGGCCAAGGTCGCCCGGGTCGTCTACAACCGCCTCGCGAAGAAGATGCCGCTCCAACTCGACTCCACCATCAACTACGCACTCGGCCGCTCCACCCTCACCACCACCCAGGACGACACCAAACTCGACTCGCCCTTCAACACCTACGCCCACCCCGGCCTCCCGCCGACCCCCATCGGCAACCCCGGCCGGGACGCGCTGCGCGCCGCCCTCCACCCCGCCGACGGTGACTGGCTGTACTTCGTCACCGTCCAGCCCGGGGACACCCGCTTCACCGACAGCGAGGAGCAGCAGCGCAAGAACGTCGACGAGTTCAACGCCTACCGCGCCCAGCACGCCTCGCCCCCGGCCTCGGCGTCCGCCTCCCCGTGAACGACAGCGGTCAGTGACGGTCCTTGGCTACGCTGCGGTACGGTAGCGTCTCCGACCACGTGCCGCGCGGACAGCACGCGGGTTCGATGGACACCCTGGACGCTGTAAGGGGATCGATGACTGATCAGAGCGGGCGCTACGGCTCCCAGGGCGACCAGCCGTGGTATCCCGGCGAACAGCCCCAGCCCCAGGGCCCGTACGGGCAGCAGGACTACCCCCAGCAGTACCCCCAGGGGTACCCGCAGCAGCAGGGCGGCGTGCCGCAGGACGGCTCCTACGGCGGGCAGCAGCAGTTCGTGCAGCAGCAGCCGGGCATGCAGCAGCCGGGCATGCAGCAGGGCGGGATACCGCAGGGCTACCCGCAGCAGGGCGTGCCGCAGGGCGGTTCGTACGGCGGCCAGCAGCAGTTCGTCCAGCAGCAGGGGTACCCGCAGCAGCAGGGCGGCGTGCCGCAGGGCGGTTCCTACGGCGGGCAGCAGCAGTTCGTGCGGCAGCAGCCGGGGATGCAGCAGCAGGGCTACCCGCAGGGGCAGCCGGTGCCGCAGCAGATGCCGATGGGGCAGGGTCACCAGGGCCACCCGCAGCAGCAGGGCGGCTCCTACGGCGGGCAGCAGCAGTTCGTCCCGCAGCAGTCCGGTGCCCGCCAGGGCATGCCGGGGCAGCAGGGCATGACCCAGCAGGGCATGGTCCAGCAGGGCATGGTCCAGCAGGGCACCCCGCCGCACGGCTTCCCGGTCGGGCAGTTGCAGGGGCAGCAGCTCCAGCAGCCGGGCATGCCGCAGCCGGGCATGCAGCAGCGCCCCGTGCCGGGTCGGCCCGGGCCGGGAGGCCCGCAGCAGCAGCGCCCCGCCGCCGCGGGCGGGCCCGAGCCGGCCGGGGGCCCCGGGCCGGACGGGATCGACTGGGAGGCGGAGGCCGCCGCCCTCGACGCCCCGCCGGCCGGACGCCGCGGCGCCGCCGCCGCGGTCGACGAGCGGGCCGACCAGGAGCACGAGGACTGGGCCGAGGACGAGTACCCGGACGAGGAGGCGGCCGAGGACGACTCGTTCTTCTCCGAGCAGGACAACTCCCGCGAGGCCGAGCGCAAGCGCAAGGAGAAGGGCAAGAAGTCGGGCCGCCGCAACAGCGGCGCCTGCCTGGTGGTCGCCCTGGTGCTGCTCGGCGGCCTGGGCGGCGCCGGCTGGTGGGGCTACGGCTTCTACCAGCAGCACTTCGGCCCGCCGCCGGACTTCAAGGGCGACGGCACCGGCTCGGTGAACATCACCGTCAAGGACGGCGCCGGCGGCGACGCGATCGGCAAGACCCTGGTGGACGCCGGCGTGGTCAAGAGCATCAAGGCGTTCCACAACGAGTACGAGAAGGACACCCGGGGCCGCGGCATCCAGCCCGGCATCTACACCATGAAGCACCAGATGTCCGCCGCCGCGGCGTTCAAGGAGCTGGTGGACTCCAACGGCGGCAACGCGCTGATCATCCCCGAGGGCCTGAAGGCCGCCGACATCTACACCAAGATCGACGCCAAGCTGAAGCTCCAGGCGGGCACCACGGCGAACGTCGCCAAGGAGCAGGCCGGCAGCCTGGGCCTGCCCGCGTACGCCAACAACAACCCCGAGGGCTTCCTCTGGCCGACCCGCTACTCGGTCGCCGACGGCATGAAGCCCGAGGACCTGCTCAAGCAGATGGTGGCCAACGCCGTCCAGAAGTACGGCGACCTCAAGCTGGACGAGGCGGCGCAGAAGCTCGGCCTGAAGAACGCGTACGAGGTGGTGACCGAGGCCAGCATCCTGCAGGCCGAGGGCAACAACTCGGAGGACTTCGGCAAGATGGCCCGCGCCATGTCCAACCGCCTGACCACCAACGTCACCCAGCACAAGCTGGGCGTGGACACCACCCTGCAGTACTCGCTGGGCCGCACCAAGCTCACCGAGCAGGAGATCAACGACGGGTCGAACAAGTACAACTCGTACATCAACCCGGGCCTGCCCCCGACCCCGATCGGAAACCCCGGCGAGGAGGCGCTCGACGCCGTGCTCAACCCGACGCCGGGCGACTGGGTGTTCTGGCTGGCCGTCTCGCCGCAGGAGACCAAGTTCGCGGCGACCGGTGCGGAGCACGCCAAGAACACCGAGGCGTGGTGCCTCGGCAAGGGCATGAAGTACGACGCCAAGCACGTCGCCTGCACGTCCTGACCGGCCGCGGGCCGGGGCGTCCGGTGGTCGATACGGCTTTGCGGGGCGGCCGGGTGGTGCGGGTAGCGTGATCCGGATGGAGACACCGGAGAGCACGCCGCACCTGCCCGAGCCGGCCCTGCTGGAGGCTGCCCGCGTCGACGTGGTGCGGGGCGGGCAGTACCTGCTGCGGGACGTTTCGCTGACCGTCCGGGCGGGGGAGCACTGGGCGGTGCTCGGGGCGAACGGGGCCGGGAAGAGCACCCTGCTGTCGCTGCTGGGGGCGGTCGAGCACCCCACCGCGGGCACCGTGAAGGTGCTCGGGCGGCAGCTCGGCAAGGTCGACGTCCGGGAGCTGCGCGGGCACCTCGGGCACGTCAACCCGCGGCACCCGCTGCGTTCCCCGCTGACGGTGCGCCAGGTCGTGCTGACCGGTACCACGCAGTCCATCGAGCCGGACCCGTTCCGCAAGCCCACGGCCGAACAGCTCGACCACGCCGAGGAGTTGATCCGCACCCTGGGCGTCGGGCACCGCGCCGAGAGCCCCTGGACCACGCTCTCCCAGGGCGAGCGCGGCCGGGTCCTGATCGCCCGCGCGCTGATGCCCGAACCCCGGCTGCTGCTGCTCGACGAACCCGCCACCGGCCTCGACCTGACCGCCCGCGAACAGCTCCTGGAGAGCCTGGACGAACTGCGCGCCCGCTACCCCGAGGTGGCGTCCGTCCTGGTCACCCACCACCTGGAGGAGCTCCCCGAGACCACCAGCCACGCCCTGCTGCTGCGCGACGGCCTGACCACCGCGGCCGGCCCCGCAACCGAGGTGCTGACCACCGAACTGGTCTCCGAGTGCTTCCGCCACCCGATCCGGATCGCCCACAGCGAGGGCCGCTGGTCCGCCCGCACCCGCCGGGGCACCGAGTGACGGCCACGGCGGTGTGGACGCTGCGCCCCGCCACCGCCGCCGACCTGGAACCGCTGGCCGAACTGCGGGCCGCGGCGATGCGCCCCGACCTGGAACGGCTCGGCCGCTACGACGAGCACCGGGTCCGGCAGCGGCTGCGCGACGCGTACCGGCCCGAGCACACCTTGATCATCGACGCCCCCGGGCTGGTCGGCTGCCTGGCGCTCGGCCCCGACGAGCGGCCCGGCACCCTGCTGCTGGAGCACTTCTACCTCGACCCGGCGCTGCACGGCCGCGGCCTGGGCACCGCGGTGCTGCGCGCGGCGCTGGAGCGGGCCGACGCCGCGGGCCTGGCCGTCCGGCTGAACGTGCTGCAGGGCAGCCCCGCCCGGCGGCTGTACGAGCGGCACGGCTTCGCGCTGGAGTCCGAGGACCCGGTCGACGTGTACCTGCACCGCCCCGCCCCTCTCGAAAGGCCCACCACGTGAGCACCCCGCACCGGGCCGCCGTGCTCGGCTCGCCGATCGCCCACTCGCTCTCCCCGGCGCTGCACAACGCCGGGTACGCCGCGCTCGGGCTGGACGGCTGGCAGTACGGCCGGCACGAGGTCGACGAATCGACCCTGGCGGCGTTCGTCACCGCGCTCGACCCCGCCGAGTGGGCCGGCCTGTCGCTGACCATGCCGCTCAAGCGGGCGATCCGGCCGCTGCTGGACACCGTCAGCGACACCGCCCGCGCGGTGGACGCCGTCAACACCGTGGTCCTCGACCGCGACGGGCGGCGGCACGGCGACAACACCGACGTCCCCGGCCTGGTCAACGCGCTGCGCGAACGCGGCGTCGAACGGGTGGAATCGGCCGCGGTGCTGGGCGCCGGGGCCACCGCCTCGTCCGCGCTGGCCGCGCTGGCCCAGGTCTGCGACGGCGAGGTGACCGCGTACGTGCGCAGCGCCGGGCGGGCCGCCGAGATGCGGGCGCTGGGGGAGCGCCTGGGCGTGCCGGTGCGCACCGCCGACTGGGCGGACGGCGCGCGGGCGCTGGACGGGCCGCTGACCGTCTCCACCACGCCGGTCGGGGCCACCGACGGCTTCGCGGCGCAGCTGACGGCCGCGCCGGGCGTGCTGTTCGACGTGCTGTACCACC
The DNA here is from genome assembly GCF_000721345.1 of Kitasatospora sp. NRRL B-11411. Lineage (NCBI taxonomy): Bacteria > Bacillati > Actinomycetota > Actinomycetes > Kitasatosporales > Streptomycetaceae > Kitasatospora > Kitasatospora sp. NRRL B-11411. The sequence continues at coordinate 57,172 of NZ_JOGH01000015.1, forward strand.
CGTGGCCGACCGCGCTGGCCGCGGCCTGCCTGGAGCGCGGCGGCACCGTGCTGGGCGGGCTGGACCTGCTGGTGCACCAGGCGGTGCTGCAGTTCGAGCGGTTCACCGGCGTGGAGCGCGGCCCTCTGGCGGCGATGCGGGCGGCGGGGGAGGCGGCGCTCGCGGGCTGAGGCACCCGGCGGCTTCCGGACGTTCGCTGTCCGCCACCCGGACCGTGGCCCCGGTGGCCTGCGGGACGTGAAAGGATCGGAGTTCGCCCGCCGTGTTCCCGCGGCCGGGCAGGACGAGACGCCGGGCCGGCCGCCGTTCACGGCGCGGGCCGCTGACGAAGGAGCTTTCGGTGGGTAGCTTGCGCTGGCTCACGGCGGGGGAGTCGCACGGCCCCGCTCTGGTCGCGACGCTGGAGGGCCTGCCGGCCGGGGTGCCGGTCACCACCGCGATGGTGGCCGACGCACTGGCCCGCCGCCGGCTCGGTTACGGCCGCGGTGCGCGGATGAAGTTCGAGCAGGACGAGGTGACCTTCCTCGGCGGCGTCCGGCACGGCGAGACCATGGGCTCCCCGGTGGCGGTCATGGTCGGCAACACCGAGTGGCCGAAGTGGGAGCAGGTCATGTCGGCCGACCCGGTCGACCCCGAGGTGCTGGCCGGCCTGGCCCGCAACGAGGCGCTGACCCGCCCGCGCCCCGGCCACGCCGACCTGGCCGGCATGCAGAAGTACTCGCTCGACGAGGCCCGGCCGATCCTGGAGCGCGCCAGCGCCCGGGAGACCGCGGCCCGGGTCGCGCTCGGCGCGGTCGCCCGCTCCTACCTCAAGGAGACCTGCGGCATCGAGATCGTCAGCCACGTGGTGGAGCTGGCCGCCGCCAAGGCCCCGGCCGGCGTGCTGCCGCTGCCCGCCGACGAGGCCCGGCTGGACGAGGACCCGGTGCGCTGCCTGGACGCCGACGCGTCGAAGGCGATGGTCGCCGAGATCGACCAGGCCCACAAGGACGGCGACACCCTGGGCGGCGTGGTCGAGGTGCTGGCGTACGGCGTGCCGGTCGGCCTCGGCTCGCACGTGCACTGGGACCGCCGGCTGGACGCCCGGCTCGCGGCCGCGCTGATGGGCATCCAGGCGATCAAGGGCGTCGAGGTCGGCGACGGCTTCGACCTGGCCCGGATCCCCGGCTCCAAGGCGCACGACGAGATCCTGCCGACCGCCGACGGCATCAAGCGCGCCTCCGGCCGCTCCGGCGGCACCGAGGGCGGCCTGTCCACCGGCGAGCTGCTGCGGGTGCGGGCCGCGATGAAGCCGATCGCCACCGTCCCGCGCGCCCTGCAGACCGTGGACGTGCGCACCGGCGAGCCCGCCAAGGCGCACCACCAGCGCTCCGACGTGTGCGCCGTCCCGGCGGCCGGCATCGTCGCCGAGGCGATGGTGGCGCTGGTGCTGGCGGACGCGGTGGCGGAGAAGTTCGGCGGCGACAACGTCTCCGAGACCCGCCGCAACGTGCAGTCGTACCTCGAGAACCTGATCGTCCGATGAGCACGTCGGCCACACCCGCCGTGGTGCTGGTCGGCCCGCCCGGCAGTGGCAAGTCCACCGTCGGGCGGGTCCTCGCCGAACGCCTCGGCCTGCCGTTCCGCGACACCGACGCCGACATCGAGCGGACCGCGGGCAAGCCCATCCCGGAGATCTTCGTCGACGAGGGCGAGCCGCACTTCCGGCAGCTGGAGCGGGAGGCCGTCCGGGCCGCCGTCACCGGCTTCCCGGGCGTGCTGGCGCTCGGCGGCGGCGCCGTGATGGCGGAGGAGACCCGGGCGCTGCTCGCCCCGCTGCCGGTGGTGTTCCTGGAGGTGGCGCTCGGCGACGCGGTCAAGCGGGTCGGCCTGGACGCCCCCCGCCCGCTGCTCGCGGTCAACCCCCGGGCCCGCTGGCGCGAACTGATGGAGGCCCGCCGCCCGCTCTACCTGGAGGTCGCCACCGCCGTGGCCGACACCGAGGGCCGCACGCCCGAGCAGGTCGCCGACGCCGTACTCGAAGCACTGGAGTTGAAGAACCCCCATGTCTGACGCCGACGTTGTCAGGATCCAGGTGGCCGGCAGTGACGGCCACGCCCCGTACGAGGTGCTGATCGGCCACCAGCTGCTGGGCGAACTCGCCCCGCTGATCGGCCCGAAGGCCAAGCGGGTCGCGGTCATCCACCCGGAGGCGCTGGAGGCCACCGGCGAGGCGATCCGCGAGGACCTCGCCGCGCAGGGCTACGAGGCGATCGCCCTCCAGGTGCCGAACGCCGAGGACGCCAAGAGCGCCGAGGTCGCCGCGTACTGCTGGTCGGTGCTCGGCCAGACCGGCTTCACCCGCAGCGACGTGGTGGTCGGCCTCGGCGGCGGCTCCACCACCGACCTGGCGGGCTTCGTCGCGGCCACCTGGCTGCGCGGGGTGCGCTGGATCTCGGTGCCCACCACGCTGCTCGGCATGGTCGACGCGGCCGTCGGCGGCAAGACCGGCATCAACATCGCCGAGGGCAAGAACATGGTCGGCGCCTTCCACCCGCCCGCGGGCGTGCTGGCCGACCTCGGCACCCTGGAGACCCTCGGCAAGCACGACTACGTCTCCGGCCTGGCCGAGGTGATCAAGGCCGGCTTCATCGCCGACCCGGTCATCCTCGACCTGATCGAGGCCGACCCGGAGGCCGCCACCAGCCCGGCCGGCCCGCACACCCTGGAGCTGATCCGCCGCGCCATCCAGGTCAAGGCCGACGTGGTCTCCGGCGACCTCAAGGAGTCCGGCCGCCGCGAGATCCTCAACTACGGCCACACCCTGGGCCACGCCATCGAGCGCAACGAGCGCTACAAGTGGCGGCACGGCGCGGCGATCTCCATCGGCATGGTCTTCGCCGCCGAACTCGGCCGCCTGGCCGGGCGGTTGGACGACGCCACGGCCGACCGGCACCGGGCCGTGCTGGCCTCCGTCGGCCTGCCGCTCACCTACCGCGCCGACGCCTGGCCGAAGCTGCTCGACGCCATGAAGATCGACAAGAAGTCGCGCGGCGACCTGCTGCGCTTCGTCGTCCTGGACGGCCTGGCCAAGACCTCCATCCTGGAGGGCCCCGACCCGTCCGTGCTGGTCGCCGCCTACGGGGAGGTCTCCGGATGAGCACCACCCGCGTCCTGGTCCTGAACGGCCCCAACCTGGGCCGGCTCGGCTCCCGCGAGCCCGACGTGTACGGCTCCACCTCGTACGCCGGGCTGGTCGAGCGGTGCACGAAGCTCGGCGCCGAACTGGGCCTGGCGGTGGAGGTCCGGGAGACCAACTCCGAGGCGGAGATGGTCGGTTGGCTGCACGAGGCGGCGGACGCCGAGACCCCCGTGGTGATCAACCCCGGCGCGTTCACGCACTACTCGTACGCGATGCGCGACGCGGCCGCGCAGCGCACCGCGCCGCTGGTCGAGGTGCACATCTCCAACCCGTACACCCGCGAGACCTTCCGCCACACCTCGGTCATCGCGGCCGTCGCCTCCGGCACCATCGCGGGCTTCGGGCTCGGCTCGTACGAACTCGCCCTGCGGGCCCTCGCGGAGCAGCTCACCACCCGCTGAACGCCCCTTCGGCCCGGCGGCGGACTTGTGCCCGCCACCGGGCCGACGTGTACATTCGGCGCAGGGAGGTGACGGTGAGCCAGTACGCGCAGAACCAGCACGCGGGGGGCCAGGTGCCGCCACGACCTGCGGCGTCCCCGCAGCCGACGGGCCCTCAGCCGCCGTACCCCGGCGCCACCCAGGCGATCCCGACGATCCCGGCGCTGGGACCGACGGGGCCCCGCCCCGACCGTCCGACCGTCCCGCTCAAGGCCGTCGGGCCGATCGCCCCCGGCGGCACCGGGCACTTCCTGCTCCCGACCGGAGGCACGGTCCAACTGCCCGCCCCGCCACCGCAGCAGCCCGCGTTCCCGGCCCCGCCGCCCACCGGCCCGCTCGCCGTCCTGCTGATCGGACCGGCCGGCGCGGGCAAGACCACCGTGGCCCGCCACTGGGCCGAACGCCGGCCCACCCCCACCGCGCACATCAGCCTCGACGACGTCCGCGAATGGGTCCAGTCCGGCTTCGCCAACCCGCAGTCCGGCTGGAACACCGCCTCCGAAGCCCAGTACCGGCTCGCCCGCCGCACCTGCGGCTTCGCCTGCCGCAACTACCTCGCCAACGGCATCTCCTGCATCATCGACGACGCCGTCTTCCCCGACCGCCCCGCGATCGGCCTCGGCGGCTGGAAGCGCCACATCGGCCCCGGCATGATCCCCGTCGTGCTGCTCCCCGGCCTCGACCGGGTCCTCACCCGCAACGCGGAGCGCTCCGGCAACCGCCGCCTCTCGGACGACGAAGTCGCCCGCATCCACGGCCGGATGGCCGGCTGGCGCACCTCCGGCCTCCCGATCATCGACAACTCGAACCTGAGCGTCCCGGAGACCGCCGCCGCCCTCGACCGCGCCATCCTCAGCCGCCTGCACACCCGCTGAGAGCCCGCGGCGCGGGGCGGGGCGCACGCCGGAGACTGCCCGCTGCGCGGGACGCGGGGAGGGCTGCTGCCGCGTGCCCGCCCCCGTCAGGGTTCCTGTGCGCGGGGCCGGTGGCGGTCAGTCCTCGGCGAAGTAGTGGTCCTCGTCCAGGTCGTCGAGCAGGCCCGGGTGGGTGGGCCGCCAGTCGAGCAGGGCGCGGGTGGCTTCGGCGGAGGCGGGCAGGTCGAGGGGGAGGAGGCGGGCGAGGAAGCCGAAGTGCTCGGCGGCGCGGGCCTCTTCGACGGGGGCGGTGGGGAGGCCGAGGCGGTGGCCGATGCGTTCGGCGATCTCGCGGAAGGGGACGGCCTGGTCGCCGACGCCGTGCAGGCGGGTGCCGGCGGGGGCGTGTTCGAGGGCGAGGCGGTAGAGGCGGGCGGCGTCCAGGGTGTGGACGGCGGGCCAGCGGTTGGCGCCCTCGCCGAGGTAGCCGGAGACGCCGGTGGCGCGGGCGGTGCGGATCAGGACGGGGACGAAGCCGTGCCGGTCCAGCGGGCTGTGCACGACCGGGGGCAGCCGGACGACGGAGGAGCGCACGCCGTCCGCGGCGGCGTCGACGATCGCCCGTTCGGCCTCGGTGCGCGGGGCGCCGGGTGCGACCACGCTCTCCAGCGAGGGCCGGCCGGGGGTGTTGCCGGCGCCCGTGCCGCCGGTGCCGACCAGCGGCTTCCCGGTGCCCGCGAGCGCCTCGACCAGGGCCCGGACGGCCTTCAGGTCGTCGGCCATCGCGCCGGCGTAGTCGCCGCCGAGCATCGCCTCGTGCTTGAAGGCGAGGTGCACCACGCCGTCGGCGGCCGCGGCGGCGTCCCGCAGGCCGTCGAGGTCGTCGAGGTCGCCGCGCCGGACGTCCGCGCCGAGGGCGGTGAGGGCGGCGGCGGAGGCGTCGGAGCGGGCCAGGCCGGTGACCCGGTGGCCGGCGGCGAGCAGGTCGGGGACGAGGGCGGAGCCGAGGTGGCCGCTGGCTCCGGTGACGAAGACGTGCATGGGTGGACCTCCGGAGATCCGAAGTGATGAGACCTTGTCCCATCACCATAGCCCGCAGAGCCCGATGATGCGACCAAGTCCCGTCACGTAGAATCCGGGCATGGCCAGATGGGACCCGAACGCGCGCGAACGGCTGGAGCGCGCGGCGCTCGAACTCTTCGTCCAGCAGGGCTACGACCGCACCACCGTCGCCGAGATCGCCGAGCGCGCCGGCCTGGCCAAGAGCACCTTCTTCCGGCACTTCGCCGACAAGCGCGAGGTGCTCTCCGGCGGCGACGCCCTGGTCCGCCTGCTCACCGACGCGGTCGCCGCCACCCCGCCCGGGGCGGGCCCGCGGCAGGCCGTCGAGGCCGCGCTGGCCGCCGCCGGGGAGCGCGCCTTCACCGCCGAGCGCCACGGGGCCGTCCGCGAGCGCCAGCAGGTGGTCGCCGCCAACCCGGAGCTGACCGAGCGCGAGCTGCTCAAGCGCGAGGCCCTCGCCACCGCCCTCACCGCCGCCCTGCGCGAGCGCGGCACCCCCGACCCGGCCGCCGGCCTCACCGCCGAGCTCGCCCTGCTCGCCCTGCGCACCGCCCTCGCCACCTGGACCGCCCGCCCCGGCCAGGACTTCACCGCCCTGGCGCTGGCCGAGCTGACCGCCCTGTGCGAAGCCGCCACCGCCCTCTGAGGCGGCGGCCCGGATCGTCCGAGCGGCCCGGGCTGTCCGAGCGGCCCGGATCGCCCGAGCGGCCCGGGCTGTCCGAGCGGCCTGGGAGAATGGACTCCTCGCCACCACCACGACCGAGGAGTTGACCGCCGGTGCCCGAGGGGCATGTGATCCACCGCCTGGCCAGGGAGAACGACGAGCTGTTCGGAGGGCGCCCGGTGCGGGTGTCCAGCCCGCAGGGGCGCTTCGTGGAGGGGGCCGCGCTGATCGACGGGCGGGTGCTGGACGAGGCGGAGGCGCACGGCAAGCACCTGTTCCTGGGCTTCGGCGAGCACTGGCTGCACGTGCACCTGGGGCTGTACGGGAAGTACGACTTCGGTGCGGGCGAGGCCCCGGCGCCGGTCGGCCAGGTCCGGCTGCGGATGGTGAACGACAGCGGCTACGCCGACCTGCGCGGCCCGACCGCCTGCGAGCTGCTCACCCCCGCCGAGAAGGCGGCCGTCCACCGCCGGCTGGGCCCCGACCCGCTGCGCCCCGGCGAGGCGGGCGACGCGGCCTGGCAGCGGATCTCCCGCAGCGGCAGCACGGTCGCCGCGCTGCTGATGGACCAGAAGGTGCTGGCCGGCGTCGGCAACGTGTACCGCGCCGAGGTGCTGTTCCGGCTCGGCATCAGCCCGCACCGCCCCGGCCGCGAGCTGTCCCGCGCCGAGTGGGACGCGATCTGGACGGACCTGGTGGCCCTGATGCACGACGGCGTGGCCGCCGGCCGGATCGACACCGTCCGCCCCGAGCACACCCCGGAGGCGATGGGCCGCCCGCCGCGGGTGGACGACCACGGCGGCGAGGTGTACGTCTACCGGCGGCACGACCAGCCCTGCCTGGTCTGCGAAACCCCGGTCCGCACCGAGGAGTTGGCGGCCCGGAACCTGTTCTGGTGCCCGCGCTGCCAGCAGTCCTGACGCCCCGTCACCACGGCAAGCCTTGACGCAAGGTTGACCTGGTCTTGGGCGAGGCCCCGGAACGGCGCTCCTATTGTCGGGGCCATGCCCGCTCTCCCGTTCCAGGGGCCGCGCCCCACCCCGGCGCTCCCGGTCCTGCCGTACCGCAAGCCCACCCGGGGCCGTGACTACTGGGTGCTGGACGACGTCCTCCCGGACCCGGACGCGGTGCGCGCCCGGCACCTGGCGCGCACCGACTGGGACGAGGGCTACCCGCACCGGCCGGAGTCCTGGCCGGGCCTGCGGGCGATGCCCGGGCTGGAGCCGGAGGAGCTGGCGCAGGTCGAGAAGCTGGTCCGGGAGGCCACCGGCGCGGAGCGGATCTGGGCGCTGGGCGAGGCCGAGGGCGGCACCTTCAACCACAACTGCGTGCAGGTGGTGGGCGCGGGGGAGTGCGAGCCGCGCCCGCACACCGACTCGCGCTCGCTGTGCCGCTACGCCGCCGTGCTCTACCTCAACCCGGCCGTCCCCAAGCGCTGCGGCACCAGCTTCTACCGGCAGAGCCTGCCCGGCGGCCGGCTCGGCGGCAACAGCGTGGTCGCCCCGCACAACAACCTGGTGGACGCCCTCGGCACCCGCTTCGTCCCGCCGGACTCCTTCACCGAGGACCTGGCCGTCCCGCACCGCTACAACCGGCTGCTGCTCTACACCGCCAACCTGATCCACACCGCGACCGAGTACCACGGGGCGACGCTGGCGGAGAAGCGGATGACCTGCGTCTTCTTCTGGATGGCCTGACCTCCCGTCAGCGCGGCCCTGGCCAGGCGTGATCTGCGCCACCGGACCGGACGCGCCCTTGCCGCCGCACCCGCTCCGGGCCTACGGTGGGCGGGCCGTGGTGTTCGGGAAGCCGGTGCACTGCGACCGTCACGAGAGTGTTCGGTCGCAGGAGTCCGGAGCGGCCCTCGCCACTGTGATCGGGGAGTCGTCGGCTCCCACCCCGTGCCACTGGCCGCTCGCGGCCGGGAAGGCCGGGAGCCGGCGCGCAACACCCCGTCAGCCAGGAGACCGGCCACGGCATCTCACGAAGTGATCCACGAGGTGCTGGAGCGTGAACGCGGATGACCGCGCCCGAATCGACCCTGCCCGGGAACAGTCCCGGCTCCCCCCTTCCCTCCTTCCGCTGGCGGCGCGAGGACACCCTGCGCACGGCCGGGTTGATGGCGGTGATCCTGGCCATGCACGCGGTGGCGTTCGGGACGCTGCTGTTCCTGGTCGCGCCGCACCACTACGCCGTCGGCACCCAGGTGTTCGGCGTCGGCCTGGGCCTCACCGCGTACACCCTGGGCATGCGGCACGCCTTCGACGCCGACCACATCGCGGTGATCGACAACACCACCCGCAAGCTGATGGCGGACGGCCGCCGCCCGGTCTCGGTGGGGTTCTGGTTCGCCCTCGGCCACTCCTCGATGGTGGTGCTGATGGCCGCCCTGGTGGCCGGCGGCGCGGCGCTGGCGGGCACCCTGATGGACGAGGACTCCACCACCCACCGGGTGCTGGGCACCGTCGGCACCACCGCGTCCGGCGCCTTCCTCTACCTGATCGCGGCGCTCAACCTGGTCGCCCTGCTGGGCATCTGGCGGGTGTTCCGGGCGATGCGGGAGGGCCAGTACGACGAGGCCGAGCTGGAGAAGCACCTGGCGGCCCGGGGCTTCCTGGCCCGGCTGCTGAACCGGGCCACCCGCTCGATCAGCCGCCCCGGCCAGATGTTCCCGGTCGGCATGGTGCTCGGCCTGGGCTTCGACACCGCCACCGAGGTCACCCTGATGGTGATGGCGGGCTCCGGCGCGGCCTCCGGGCTGCCCTGGTACGCGGTGGTCTGCCTGCCGCTGCTGTTCGCCGCCGGGATGAGCCTGTTCGACACGCTGGACGGCACGTTCATGAACTTCGCCTACCAGTGGGCGTTCTCCAACCCGGTCCGCAAGGTGTACTACAACCTGACCATCACGGGGCTGTCGATCGCGGTGGCCTTCGTGATCGGCACCATCGAACTGGTCGCCGTGCTGCACGACAAGTTCGACCTGGCCGACCCGGTCACCGGCTGGATCGCCGGCCTCAGCCTGGACAACGTCGGCTTCGTGATCGTCGGCCTGTTCGTGGTGGTCTGGGCCGCCGCGATCGGCTACTGGCGGATCGCCAAGCGCTCCCGGACGTTCGCGCGGGCGTCCTGACGGTGCGTCAACCGGTGGCCAGGATCAGCGTCCCGGCCACCGCGAGGCCCGCGCCGAGCACCTGCACCCGCAGCAGCCGCTCCTTCAGCAGGCCGCGCGCCATCAGCGCGGTGACCACCGGGTAGAGCGAGGCCAGTACGGCCGCCACCGCCACCGATCCCAGGTGGGAGGCGGCCGCGTACAGGCCGTTCGCGGCCACGTCGGCGACCCCGACGGCGGTCAGCGCGGGCAACTCGCGCAGGCCCGCCCGCAGTTCGAGCGACTGCCGGCGGGCCTGTGCGGCCAGCATCCCGGCGCCGACCACCGCGTTGGTCAGCCGCTGCACGCACAGCGTCAGCAGCAGCGCGCCGCCCGCCCCCGCGTGCGCGACCAGCGCCAGCACCGCGCCGAAGGCGAACGCGGCGCCCAGCGTCAGCACCAGCACCCGCCGCCCCACCGCGGGCCCGCCGCGCTGCGGACCGCCCGCCAGCGCGACCCCGGCGACCGCCACCGCGATCCCCGACCCCTGGACGGCGCCCGGCCGTTCGCCGAGGAACAGGCCCACCCCGATCGGCACCAGCACGCCGACGGTGGCCAGCGGCGACACCACGCCCATCGGCCCGAGCGCCAGCGCCCGGTAGAACGCCAGCAGCGCGAACGGCCCGATCACGCCCGCCAGCACCGCGTACCAGAGGCCCGGTCCGGCCCCGCCCCACCCGCCGGTGGCGGTCACCGCCACCGCGAGCACCGCGGCGGCGGCCGTCTGCGAGAGCACGACCACCGTCAGCGCGGGCAGCCGCCGGGTGATCGCCCCGCCCCCGTAGTCGGCGACGCCCCACAGCAGGCTGGCGAGCAGTGCGAAGGCGACGCTCACGGGGCGGCGGAGCAGGAGGCGGACAGCATGGTGGACCTCGCAGTACAGTCGGTGGATCTGTCGATGCCGCCGCAGCATAGTTCAACCCACTGCACTGACCCAACCAGAATATTGGACTGCCCGTGCCGGACGCCGATCTCGTCACCCAGGCCCTCGCCCGCAACCTCAAACGGCTGCGCCTCGAACGCGGCCACACCCTGGACGCCCTGGCCGCCCGCTCCGGGGTCAGCCGCGGCATGGTCGTCCAGATCGAACAGGCCCGCACCAACCCCAGCATCGGCACCGTGGTCCGGCTCGCCGACGCGCTGGGCGTCTCGATCGCCCGGCTGCTCGACTACGACGCCTCCGCCACCGTCCGGATCGTCCCCGTCGAGGACGCCGTCCGGCTGTGGACCGGCCCCGGCGGCGGCAGCGGCACCCTGCTCGGCGGCACCGAGGCCCCCGGCCCGCTGGAGCTGTGGTCCTGGCACCTGCAGCCCGGCGAGCGGCACGACTCCGACCCGCACCCGCCCGGCACCGTCGAGATCGCCCGGGTCGACGAGGGCGTCCTCACCCTCACCCTGGACGGCCGCGACCACCTCGTCCCGGCCGGCTCCACCGCCTCCTACGGGGCCGGCACCGCCCACGGCTACCGCAACGACGGCGACGCGCCGTGCCTGGTCACCATGGTGGTCTCGGTCCCCCCGCCCGGCGCGTAGCGAAAGGGCCCCGGGCGAACCCGGGGCCCTCCAACGGTCGTTCAGTGGCCGTTCAGCCGCCGTACCGGCGCCGGTACAGCTCGACCCGGCCCTCGGTGTCCATCAGGCGGGCCCTGCCGGTGTAGAACGGGTGGCTCGCCGAGGACGTCTCCACGTCCACCACCGGGTACGTCCGCCCGTCCGCCCACGCGACCGTCCGGTCGCTCGAGGCGGTGGATCGGGTCAGGAACGACAGGCCCCCGGTCTTGTCGCGGAACACCACCGGACGGTACTCGGGGTGAATTCCCTGCTGCATGGCTGCTCCTCCTCGTCGTGCGTGTGCCGGTCGGACGGGCCCCGCGGTCAGCGGGCCTCGCGGAACTCCACGTGGCGCCCCGCCACCGGGTCGAACTTCTTCAGGACCATCCGGTCCGGGTCGTTGCGGCGGTTCTTCCGCGTCACGTACGTGAACCCGGTGCCCGCCGTGGACCGGAGCGTGACCACCGGTCGCAGCTCGCTGCGTGCCATCGCCTCTGCCTCCCTCTCCCGGCAACGATTGCCGTTTTCACTACGCCACAACGCGAGGCCCCCCGCCCGCATTCCCGCCCCCGTCCGCCGGTCCCGACAGGCGCCCCGGGGCCCCCGTTCGTAGGCTCGGACCATGTCCGACGCGCACGCCGCCCGACGCGAACGCCTCCGCGAGTACTGCAGCGCCTCCGGGGCCGATGCCGCGCTCATCACGCGCGCCGCCAACGTCCGCTACCTGACCGGCTGCCCGCCGCTGGGCGCCGCGCTGCTGCTCACCCGAGAGCGCGCGGTGCTCGCGGTGCCCGAGGACGCGGAGCCCGCCGAGGGCGGCGAGGACGGCGAGCGCAGGCTCGACGCGGAGGTCACCCGGCTGCCGGTGCCCGCCGAGGCCGACGCCGCGTCCGCCGCCGCCGAGGCCGCCGCCCGGCTCGGGGTGCGCGACCTCGCGGTCGAGGAGCACGACCTCACGGTGGCCCGGCACCGCACCGTCGCCCGGGCCGTCGGCCCGGCCCGGCTGCTGGACCTGGACCGGGCCGTGGAGCGGCTGCGGGTGGTCAAGGACGAGTACGAGATCGCCGACCTGCGGATCGCCGCCGAGATCGCCGACCAGGCCCTCGGCGAGCTGCTCGAGTCGATCCTGGTCGGCCGCACCGAGCGGCACCTGGCGATGGAGCTGGAGCGCCGGATGATCGACCACGGCGCCGACCGGGCCGCCTTCCCGGTCTCCGTCGGCACCGGCAGCCACTCCGGCCTCGAACACCACCGGCCCACCGACCGCCGGGTCGAGGAGGGCGACTTCCTCACCGTCGCGCTCGGCGCCCGCTACCGCGGCTACGGCATCTCCACCGCCCGCACCTTCGTGATCGGCGCGGCCCCCGCCGCCTGGCAGGTCGAGCTGCACCGGCTGGTCTTCCGCGCCCAGCGGGCCGGCCGGGAGGCCCTCGGTCCCGGCGTCGAGCAGCACGTCCCGGACGACGCGGCCCGCTCGATCCTCCAGGCCGCGGGCCACGCCGAACGCTCCGTCCACGCCCTGGGGCACGGCATCGGCCTGGAGATCCGGGAGGCTCCGCGCCTGGGGCCCGCCGACATGGGTAAACTGGACAACCGCGTGCCGGTCACCGTCGGCCCCGGGGTGCATCTCCCGGGTCGTGGCGGGGTCCGGATCGAGGACACGCTCGTGGTGCGGCCTCCCGAGGAGGGCGGGCCCGAGCTGCTCACCATCACCACCAAGGAGCTCCTCGCGCTGTGACCGGAAGCGGTCCCGGCGGCGCGCGGCTTGGTGTTCCTTGACAGCGGACATATCAGGAGTAAGTGCGCCCGTGGCTACCACGAACGATCTCAAGAACGGCATGGTCCTCAAGCTGGACGGCGGCAAGCTCTGGACCGTCGTCGAGTTCCAGCACGTCAAGCCCGGCAAGGGCCCGGCCTTCGTGCGCACCAAGCTGAAGGAGGTCCTGTCCGGCAAGGTCGTCGAGAAGACCTTCAACGCGGGCATCAAGGTCGAGACCGCCAACGTCGACAAGCGGACCATGCAGTACTCCTACCGCGACGGCGAGGCGTTCATCTTCATGGACATGGACACCTACGACCAGGTCCCGGTCGACGCCGCCACCGTCGGCGACGCCGCCAACTACCTGCTCGAGGGCTTCGAGGCCCTGGTCGCGCAGAACGAGGGCGTCCCGCTGTACGTCGAGCTCCCCGCCGCGGTCGAGCTGGTCATCGCCGAGACCGAGCCGGGCCTGCAGGGCGACCGCTCCACCGGCGGCACCAAGCCCGCCACCCTGGAGACCGGCGCCGAGATCCAGGTGCCGCTGTTCGTCACCACCGGCGAGAAGGTCAAGGTCGACACCCGCGACGGCAGCTACCTCGGCCGGGTCAAGTAACCGTGGCCTCTGCTCGTAGCAAGGCCCGCACCCGGGCCTTCCAGATCCTGTTCGAGGCGGACCACCGCGGCGTGTCCCCCGAGCGGGTGCTCGCCGACTGGATCGCGCGGGCCCGTGACCCCCGCCCCGACGAGGGCATCCCGCAGGTCGCGGAGTACACCATGCAGCTGGTCGAGGGCTACGCGCAGCACGCGCGCACCATCGACGACCTGATCTCCACCTACGCGGTGGGCTGGACGCTCGACCGGATGCCGGTCGCCGACCGGAACGTGCTCCGGCTCGGCGCGTACGAGCTGATCTGGGAGGACGGCACGCCCGACGCGGTGGTCCTGGACGAGTCGGTGGAGATCGCCAAGGAGTACTCCACGGACGAGTCGCCGGCCTTCGTGAACGGCCTGCTCGCCCGCTTCATGGAGCTCAAGCCGAGCATTCGGCGCTGAGCACCCGCACGCCCCTTCGGAGGCCGCCGGACCTGTCGGTCCGGCGGCCTCCGCGCGTAAGCTACCGGCAAGTAATGTTTTTGCCCGCTGCGCAGAAGGGCCGCGAAGCCATGCCGGAAACCACCACCGCGTCCGAGTTCGACCGGGGCATCGCCCTCGCCCCGCACCCCGACGAGCCCGGCCGCTACGACGGCGAGCTCGGCGGGGGCTGGCAGATCGGCGGCGGCGTCAACGGCGGCCTGCTGCTCGCCTTCGCCGCGCACGCGCTCGCCCTCGAAGCCGGACCGGCGCACCCGCACCCGCTCACCGTCAGCGGCACCTACGTCTCCGCCTCCCGGCCCGGGCCGGCGACCGTCCGCACCGAGATCGTCCGGCGCGGCCGCAGCCTCGCCACCGGCAGCGCGATCCTCTCCCAGGGCGGCGAGGAGCGGCTGCGGGTCACCGCCTCGTTCACCGACCTCGCCGCGCTCGACGACGAGGTCGCCACCACCGCGCTGCCGCCGACCCTGCCCGCGCCCGAGCAGTGCATCGGCATCGAGCACGCCCCGCGCGAACTCATCGCCCAGGCCGCCCTGTTGGAGCGCCTCGACCTGCGCCTCGACCCCGCCACCGTCGGCTGGGCGCTCGGCCAGCCCTCCAAGGAGGGCCGCATCCAGGGCTGGTTCCGGCTCGCCGACCGGCGCCCCGCCGACCCGCTCTCCCTGCTGCTCACCGCCGACGCCCTCCCCCCGGTCACCTTCGACCTCGGCCGCCCCGGCTGGGCCCCCACCATCGAACTCACCGTCCACCTCCGCGCCCTCCCCGCCGACGGCTGGCTCCGGGTCTCGCACGCCACCCGCAACGTGGCCGGCGGCTACTTCGAGGAGGACTGCGAGATCTGGGACGAGAACGGCCGACTGGTCGCCCAGTCCCGCCAGTTGGCCAAGACCCCGCGCTGACCCGCGGGCGGTGCACGGTCAGTTGCAGAGTTGTGACAGGCCGTGTGTGTGGGGCGGGTGTGGGCGGGGAGGACTGGGGCAGCAGTTGCTCGACCGAGAGACCCGGGAGCCACCCATGTCCAGGAACAGCCGCCGGCCGCGCCGGCTCAGCGGGGAGCCCTCGTGCCGGGGCGAAGAGGTCTTCGTGACGGGGATCCTGACCAGCGAGGCGGACTTCCGGCGGGTGCGGGCCTGGCGGGTGACGGACGCGGCGGACTACCCGACGTACCTGCGGGAGGCCGGGGAGCTGCTGGCCGGGGCGGTGGAGGAGTACGGGACGGTCCGGGCCCGGATGTTCCACCCGGAGGACTTCGCCGACTACTGCCTGCTGCACGGGCTGGACGTGCGGGAGCAGGCCGCGCGGGACGGCTACCTGGTCAACCCGCCGCTGCAGACCCAGCTGGTGACGTACCGCGGGGAGGACCTGGCGGACTTCCTGCCGCGGCTGGTCCGGGCCCGCGAGGGCGGGCTGGCGCTGCGGTACGCGGACCTGCTGATGGACGGGGCGCTGTGCGGCCCGGAGCACGCGGCGGCCGACCCGCGGGCGCGGTGGACGTACCAGCAGGCGTCCGAGGTGTTCCGCCGGGTGCTGGTCGGCGCGGGCTGCGGGGCGTACGAGTTCCGGGTGGTGGTGGACGCGCCGGGCGGGCCGCTGGAGGCCCGGGCGCGGGTGCTGCACTGGGAGGACGGTGCGGTCCGGATCAACGACGAGGACCTGGACCTGGTCACCGCGGTGCTGTGCGCCGGGCTGTACTGCGAACTGCCGGGCGCCGCGGTGCTGCACGGGACGCAGGGCTCGGGCGCGCTGTGCGGCGAGTACCGGCAGGTGGCCTGGGCCTGGCGGAGCACCGGGTACGAGTGGTCGCCGGCCGAGCTGGCGGTGGCCGGGGTCGCGGCGGGCCCCGGGTTCAGCCTGGGCACGGTGGTCTGAGGACGCGCAGCAGCGGGGCGGGAGACCGGGAATTTCGGTCTCCCGCCCCGCTGTGACGTTTCTTCAAACGGGCGACTGGCCGACCGAGGTCAGCTCGCGTCTTCCTCGCGGACGGCGCGGCGCGCGTCCGGGTTCAGCACGCCCCAGCTGATCAGCTGCTCGGTGAGGATCGAGGGGGACTGGTCGTAGATGACGGCCAGCGTGCGCAGGTCGTCCTGGCGGATCGAGAGCACCTTGCCGTTGTAGTCGCCGCGCTGCGACTGGATGGTCGCGGCGTAGCGCTGCAGCGGGCCGGCCTTCTCGGACGGGACCTGGGTGAGGCGCTCCAGGTCGAGCACCAGGCGCGGCGGCGGCTCGGCGGCGCCGCCCGGGGTGCCGCCGGGCAGCAGCTCCTGGACCGGCACGCCGTAGAACTCGGCCAGCTCGGCGAGGCGCTGCACGGTGACCGCGCGGTCGCCGCGCTCGTAGGAGCCGACGACCACAGCCTTCCAGCGACCCTGGGACTTCTCCTCGACGCCGTGCAGGGAGAGCCCCTGCTGAGTGCGGATCGCCCGGAGCTTGGCTCCGAGCTGCTTCGCGTAGTCGCTGGACAATGGATCTCCCCGGACGAGATTGCTTCGCGTGCGCTGAAAAGTGAGCGACGACAGGTCCCTGCAGAGCACCTTCGTAACTCACTGTGAGGTTACGTAGAGTGAGGGTTGCGCGTCAAGCCGAATGGGGCACTCGTGCGAACGGGCGGCGAACGGCCTTCGATCAGCACGCTGCTACCATGGGCGAGGCTCCGGCTGCGGCCGGAAACCATTCCAGACATCCTTTAAGACCGTCCCGTGAGGCGGAGAAGGAGGTCCGCTTCGGCATGACCACACCCAGTTCACCCCCCCGCGCCCCGCACCAGGTGCTGGACGCCACCGACATCGCCCGGGTCATCACCCGGATCGCCCACGAGATCGTGGAACGCGCCAAGGGCGCGGAGGACGTGGTGCTGCTCGGCATCCACACCCGCGGTGTCCACCTCGCCCGCCGACTGCAGGGCAAGCTGACCCAGATCACCGGCCGGGACATCCCGTTCGGGACGCTGGACATCACCATGTACCGGGACGACCTGCGGCTGAAGCCCGCCCGGGCCCTGGAGCACACCGAGATCCCGGCCGAGGGCATCGACGGCAAGCTGGTGATCCTGGTCGACGACGTGCTGTTCTCCGGCCGGACCATCCGGGCCGCGCTCGACGCGCTCAGCGACATCGGCCGCCCGCGCGCCGTCCGCCTCGCCGTCCTGGTCGACCGCGGACACCGCGAACTCCCCATCCGCGCCGACTACGTGGGCAAGAACCTGCCCACCTCGCTGCGCGAGGCCGTGCAGGTCCGGCTGGCCGAGTCCGACGGGCTGGACACCGTCCTGCTGGGCGACCGCGACTACGCCGCCCGCTCCTCCCAGGCCCTTGCGGCCGACACCGAACTCCCGGAGTAGAACCGCGTGAAGCGCCACCTCGTCTCCACCGCCGACCTCGGCCGCGACGACGCCCTGCTGATCCTGGACACCGCCGAGGAGCTCTCCCAGTTCTCCGGACGGGCCGTCAAGAAGCTGCCCACGCTGCGCGGGCGCACCGTCGTCAACCTGTTCTTCGAGGACTCCACCCGCACCAAGACCTCCTTCGAGGTCGCCGAGAAGCGGCTGTCCGCGGACGTCATCAACTTCTCCGCCAAGGGCTCCTCGGTCTCCAAGGGCGAGAGCCTCAAGGACACCGCGCTGACCCTGCAGGCGATGGGCGCCGACGCGGTGGTCATCCGGCACCACGCCTCCGGCGCGCCCGCCCGGCTGGCCGGCTCGGACTGGCTGCACGGCTCGGTGATCAACGCCGGCGACGGCACCCACGAGCACCCCACCCAGGCCCTGCTGGACGCCTTCACCCTGCGCCGCCACCTCAACCCGGGCGCCGGGCGGGACCTGGCCGGCCGCAAGGTCGCCATCGTCGGCGACATCCTGCACAGCCGGGTCGCCCGCTCCAACGTGCACCTGCTGACCACGCTCGGCGCCGAGGTCACCTTCGTCGCCCCGCCGACCCTGCTGCCGATCGGCATCGAGACCTGGCCGTGCGAGGTCTCCTACGACCTCGACAGCGTGCTGCCCAAGGCCGACGCGGTGATGATGCTGCGGGTCCAGCGCGAGCGGATGAACGCCGCGTTCTTCCCCACCGAGCGCGAGTACTCCCGCCGCTACGGGCTGGACGGCGCCCGGCTGGCCAAGCTGCCCGAGCACGCCATCGTGATGCACCCCGGCCCGATGGTCCGCGGCATGGAGATCACCGCCGAGGTCGCCGACTCGCCGCGCTGCACCGTGGTCGAGCAGGTCGCCAACGGCGTCTCGGTCCGGATGGCCGTGCTCTACCTGCTGGTCGGCGGCGCCACCCTCGCCGACGCCCCCCGCACCACCGAACTCCCGGAGGCCGCCCAGTGACCACCTACCTGATCCGCAACGCCCAGATCCTCGGCGGCGCCCCCCAGGACATCCACATCGTCGACGGCGCCTTCGCCGCGATCGGCGAGGGCCTCGACGTCCGGGCCGACATCGACATCGACGCGCACGGCCTGATCGCCCTGCCCGGCCTGGTCGACCTGCACACCCACCTGCGCGAGCCCGGCCGGGAGGACGCCGAGACGGTGCTGACCGGCACGCGGGCCGCCGCCATGGGCGGGTACACCGCCGTGCACGCGATGGCCAACACCTTCCCGGTCGCCGACAGCGCCGGCGTGGTCGAGCAGGTCTGGCGGCTGGGCCGCGAGTCCGGCTACTGCGACGTGCAGCCGGTCGGCGCCGTCACCGTCGGCCTGGAGGGCAAGCAGCTCGCCGAGCTCGGCGCGATGCACGACTCCGCCGCCGGGGTGCGGGTCTTCTCCGACGACGGCAAGTGCGTGGACGACGCGGTGATCATGCGCCGCGCGCTGGAGTACGTGAAGGCCTTCGACGGCGTGATCGCCCAGCACGCCCAGGAGCCCCGGCTGACCGCCGGCGCCCAGATGAACGAGGGCCAGGTCTCCGGCGAGCTCGGCCTCGGCGGCTGGCCCGCCGTCGCCGAGGAGTCGATCATCGCCCGGGACGTGCTGCTCGCCGCGCACGTCGGCTCCCGGGTGCACATCTGCCACCTGTCCACCGCCGGGTCGGTCGAGATCGTCCGCTGGGCCAAGGGCAAGGGCTGGGACGTCACCGCCGAGGTCACCCCGCACCACCTGCTGCTCACCGACGAACTGGTGCGCTCCTACGACCCGGTGTACAAGGTCAACCCGCCGCTGCGCACCGCCGCCGACGTCGAGGCGCTGCGCGAGGCGCTGGCCGACGGCACCATCGACGCCGTCGCCACCGACCACGCCCCGCACCCCGCGGAGGACAAGGACTGCGAGTGGGCGGTCGCCGCGATGGGCATGGTCGGGCTGGAGACCGCGCTGTCGGTCGTGCAGCAGACCATGGTCGACACCGGCCTGCTGAACTGGGAGGGCGTCGCGGACCGGATGTCGCACCGGCCGGCCCGGATCGGGCGGCTGACCGGCCACGGACGGCCCATCTCGGTGGGCGAGCCTGCCAACCTGGTGCTGTTCGATCCCGCGTACCGTGGAGTCGTGAACCCCGACACCTTCGCCACCCGCTCCCGCAACACCCCGTACAAGGGCATGGACCTGCCCGGCCGGGTGCACGCCACCTTCCTGCGCGGTGAGGCCACCGTGCTGGCCGGCGAACTGGTCGAGCGCTGATGCCGCTCGCCACCGAGAAGGGCCACGTCACCGACTGGCCCGGGTACATCGGTGCGACGGTCGGCCTGCTGATCCTGATCGCGCTGGTGTACTGGCTGATGCGGCAGGGCTGGAACTGGCGGCGCACCCTCCAGTCCGACCTGCCCGAACTGCCCGCGGTGCCCGCGGAGACCGGCCCGGCGCTGCTGGCGGCGCCCGGCCGCTACCACGGCTCCACCACCGCCGGGAACTGGCTGGACCGGGTCGTCGCGCACGGCCTCGGCACCCGCAGCCTGGCCGGACTGACCCTCACCGAGCAGGGCCTGCTGGCCCGCCGCCCCGGCGAGGCCGACCTGTGGATCCCCGCCGCGGCGCTCACCGGCGCCCGCACCGACTCCGGCATCGCCGGGAAGGTCGTGCCGAGCGGACTGCTGGTGGTCGGCTGGACGCTCGGCGACCGCGCCCTGGAGAGCGGGTTCCGGCTGGACGCCGCCGACGGGCACGACGACTGGGTCGAAGCCGTCGAGGCACTAGTGACACGTACGAAGACGATGAAGACGGAAGAGGCCGCCACATGACCGCACCTGCCCCCACCACGCAGCGCACCAGGCGGGAGCGCACGTCGTTTGATCGGCCCGTCGCCGTGCTCGTCCTGGAGGACGGCCGGACCTTCCGCGGCCAGGCGTACGGCGCGGTCGGCGAGACCTTCGGCGAGGCGGTCTTCAACACCGGCATGTCCGGCTACCAGGAGACCCTGACCGACCCGTCCTACCACCGCCAGGTGGTCGTGATGACCGCCCCGCAGATCGGCAACACCGGCTGGAACGACGAGGACGACGAGTCGCAGCAGATCTGGGTGTCCGGCTACGTGGTCCGCGACCCCGCCCGGGTCGCCTCCAACTGGCGCTCGAAGCGCTCGCTGGACGAGGAGCTGGAGCGCCAGGGCGTCGTCGGCATCAGCGGGATCGACACCCGCGCGCTCACCCGCCACCTGCGCGAGCGCGGCGCGATGCGGGTCGGCATCTTCTCCGGCCCGGCGGTCGCCGACCAGGCGGCGCTGCTGGCCAAGGTGCAGCAGGCCCCGGAGATGAAGGGCGCCGACCTGTGCGCCGAGGTCGCCACCAAGGAGGCCTACGTCGTCCCGGCGATCGGTGAGAAGAAGTTCACCGTCGCCGCCGTGGACCTGGGCATCAAGGGCATGACTCCGCACCGGATGGCCGAGCGCGGCATCGAGGTGCACGTGCTGCCCGCGAACAGCTCGGTGGAGGACATCTACGCCGTGCAGCCCGACGGCGTGTTCTTCTCCAACGGCCCCGGCGACCCGGCCACCGCCGACCGCCAGGTCGAGGTGCTGCGCGGCGTGCTGGCGAAGAAGACCCCGTTCTTCGGCATCTGCTTCGGCAACCAGCTCCTGGGCCGGGCCTTCGGGTTCGGCACCTACAAGCTCAAGTACGGCCACCGCGGCATCAACCAGCCGGTGCAGGACCGCAGCACCGGCAAGGTCGAGGTGACCGCCCACAACCACGGCTTCGCCGTGAACGCGCCGCTGGACCAGGTGAGCGACACCCCCTTCGGGCGGGTCGAGGTCTCCCACGTCTGCCTCAACGACGACGTGGTCGAGGGCCTGCAGGCGCTCGACGTCCCCGCCTTCAGCGTGCAGTACCACCCCGAAGCGGCTGCCGGCCCGCACGACGCCGCGTACCTCTTCGACCGCTTCGTAGAGCTCATGGAGGGCCAGCGTGCCTAAGCGCACCGACATCAAGTCCGTCCTGGTGATCGGCTCCGGCCCGATCGTCATCGGCCAGGCGGCGGAGTTCGACTACTCGGGTACGCAGGCCTGCCGGGTGCTCAAGGCCGAGGGCCTGCGGGTCGTCCTGGTCAACTCCAACCCGGCCACGATCATGACCGACCCGGAGATCGCCGACGCCACCTACGTCGAGCCGATCACCCCCGAGTTCGTCGAGAAGATCATCGCCAAGGAGCGCCCCGACGCGCTGCTGCCGACCCTGGGCGGCCAGACCGCGCTGAACACCGCGATCTCCCTGCACAAGGCCGGCACGCTGGAGAAGTACGACGTCGAGCTGATCGGCGCCGACGTCGACGCCATCAACAAGGGCGAGGACCGCGAGCTCTTCAAGGGCGTCGTCGAGGCCGTCAAGGCCAAGATCGGGTACGGCGAGTCCGCCCGCTCGGTGATCTGCCACTCGATGGACGACGTGCTGGCCGGCGTGGAGACGCTGGGCGGCTACCCCGTCGTCGTGCGCCCCTCCTTCACCATGGGCGGCGCCGGCTCCGGCTTCGCGCACGACGAGGAGGACCTGCGCCGGATCGCCGGCCAGGGCCTGACCCTCTCGCCGACCACCGAGGTGCTCCTGGAGGAGTCCATCCTCGGCTGGAAGGAGTACGAGCTGGAGCTGATGCGCGACAAGCACGACAACGTGGTCGTCGTCTGCTCCATCGAGAACTTCGACCCGATGGGCGTGCACACCGGTGACTCGATCACCGTCGCCCCGGCGATGACCCTCACCGACCGCGAGTACCAGATCCTGCGCGACATCGGCATCGCCGTGATCCGCGAGGTCGGCGTCGACACCGGCGGCTGCAACATCCAGTTCGCGGTCAACCCCGTCGACGGCCGGGTCATCGTCATCGAGATGAACCCGCGCGTCTCGCGCTCCTCCGCGCTGGCCTCCAAGGCGACCGGCTTCCCGATCGCCAAGATCGCCGCGAAGCTCGCCGTCGGCTACACGCTGGACGAGATCCCCAACGACATCACCGAGCAGACCCCGGCCTCCTTCGAGCCGACCCTCGACTACGTCGTCGTCAAGGTGCCGCGGTTCGCGTTCGAGAAGTTCCCGTCCGCCGACGCCACGCTGACCACCACCATGAAGTCGGTCGGCGAGGCCATGGCGATGGGCCGCAACTTCCCCGAGGCGCTGAACAAGGCGCTGCGCTCGCTGGAGAAGAAGGGCTCGCAGTTCAGCTGGGTCGGGGAGGTGGGCGACAAGGACGAGCTGCTGGTCAAGGCCCAGGTTCCGACCGACGGGCGGATCAACACCGTCATGCAGGCGATCCGGGCCGGCGCCACCCCGGAGGAGGTGTTCGAGTCCACCAAGATCGACCCGTGGTTCGTCGACCAGCTCTTCCTGATCCACGAGATCGCCGTCGAGCTGGGCGAGGGCGACAAGCTCGACCCGGAGCTGCTGCGGCACGCCAAGCGGCACGGCTTCTCCGACCAGCAGATCGGCGAGATCCGCGGCCTGAAGGCCGACGTGGTCCGCGAGGTGCGGCACGCGCTCGGCATCCGCCCGGTGTTCAAGACCGTCGACACCTGCGCCGCCGAGTTCGCCGCCAAGACCCCGTACTTCTACTCGTCCTACGACGAGGAGAGCGAGGTCGCGCCGCGCACCAAGCCCGCCGTGATCATCCTGGGCTCCGGCCCGAACCGGATCGGCCAGGGCATCGAGTTCGACTACTCCTGCGTGCACGCCTCCTTCGCGCTGGCCGACGCCGGGTACGAGACCGTGATGGTCAACTGCAACCCGGAGACCGTCTCCACCGACTACGACACCTCCGACCGGCTCTACTTCGAGCCGCTCACCCTGGAGGACGTGCTGGAGATCGTCCACGCCGAGCAGCAGGCCGGACCGCTGGCCGGCGTCATCGTCCAGCTCGGCGGCCAGACCCCGCTCGGCCTGGCGCAGGCGCTCAAGGACAACGGCGTGCCGATCGTCGGCACCCCGCCGGAGGCGATCCACCTCGCCGAGGAGCGCGGCGCGTTCGGCCGGGTGCTGCGCGACGCCGGCCTGCCGGCCCCCAAGCACGGCACCGCGTTCTCCTTCGAGGAGGCCAAGGCGATCGCCGACGAGATCGGCTACCCCGTGCTGGCCCGCCCGTCCTACGTGCTCGGCGGCCGCGGCATGGAGATCGTCTACGACGAGCCCTCGCTCGCCTCCTACCTGGAGCGGCACGCCGGCCTGATCTCCGAGCACCCCGTGCTGATCGACCGCTTCCTCGACGACGCCGTCGAGATCGACGTGGACGCCCTCTACGACGGCCAGGAGCTCTACCTGGGCGGCGTCATGGAGCACATCGAGGAGGCCGGCATCCACTCCGGTGACTCCGCGTGCGCGCTGCCGCCGATCACCCTCGGCGGGTACGACATCAAGCGGCTGCGCTCGGCCACCGAGGGCATCGCCAAGGGCGTCGGCGTGCGCGGCCTGATCAACATCCAGTTCGCGCTCTCCGGCGACATCCTGTACGTGCTGGAGGCCAACCCGCGCGCCTCCCGCACCGTGCCGTTCACCTCCAAGGCCACCGCCGTCCCGCTGGCCAAGGCCGCCGCCCGGATCTCGCTCGGCGCCACCGTCGCCGAACTGCGCGCCGAGGGCCTGCTGCCGCGCGAGGGCGACGGCGGCACGCTGCCCGCCGACGCGCCGATCTCGGTCAAGGAGGCCGTCATGCCGTGGTCGCGCTTCCGCGACGTGCACGGCCGCGGCGTCGACACCGTGCTCGGCCCGGAGATGCGCTCCACCGGCGAGGTCATGGGCATCGACCGGGTCTTCGGCACCGCGTACGCCAAGTCCCAGACCGGCGCGTACGGCGCCCTGCCCACCAAGGGCAAGGTGTTCGTCTCGGTCGCCAACCGCGACAAGCGCAACCTGGTCTTCCCGGCCCGCGCGCTGGTCGAGCTCGGCTTCGAACTGCTCGCCACCACCGGCACCGCCGAGGTGCTGCAGCGCGGCGGCATCCCCGCCACCGTGGTGCGCAAGCACTCCGACGGCGAGGGCCCGAACGGCGAGCAGACCATCGTCCAGCTCATCCACGAGGGCGAGGTCGACCTGATCATCAACACCCCGTACGGCACCGGCGGCCGCCTCGACGGCTACGAGATCCGCACCGCCGCGGTCTCCCGGGGCGTGCCCTGCCTGACCACCGTGCAGGCGATGGGCGCGGCCGTGCAGGGCATCGCCGAGCTGCGGCGCGGCGAGGTCGGCGTGATGTCGCTGCAGGAGCACGCGGCACTGATCAACTCCGGCCGCAACTAGGTCGAAACCGTGGGGGGCACACCGGTCCGGTTGCCGGGTGCCCCCCACGTCCATGTCCCGGCTCGGCACGGCACGGCTTACGGAGGGTTGCCCGCGCGATGTACAAGCTCCTGTTCAACCTGGTGTTCAAGAAGATGGACCCGGAGAAGGCCCACCACCTGGCGTTCTTCTGGATCCGGCTGGCCCACTCGGTGCCCGGCCTGCGCTCCCTGGTGCGCGCCCTGCTCGCCCCGCGCGACCCCCGGCTGCGCACCACCGCGCTCGGCCTCGACCTGCCCGGGCCGTTCGGCCTCGGCGCGGGCTTCGACAAGAACGGCATCGGGATCGACGGCCTGTCGATGCTCGGCTTCGACTACGTCGAGATCGGCACCGTGACGGGCGAGCCGCAGCCCGGCAACCCCGCGCCCCGGCTGTTCCGGCTGGTCGAGGACCGCGCGCTGATCAACCGGATGGGCTTCAACAACCAGGGCTCCGCCCGGGTCGCCGCCCGCCTCGCCGCCCGCCCGCACACCAGCAACACGCCCGTCATCGGCGTCAACATCGGCAAGACCAAGGCCGTCCCGGAGGACGAGGCGACGGCCGACTACCTGAAGAGCGCGAAGGCGCTGGCGCCGTACGCCGACTACCTGGTCGTCAACGTGTCCTCGCCGAACACCCCCGGGCTGCGCAACCTGCAGGCCGTGCGGGTGCTCGGGCCGCTGCTCTGGGACGTCCGCAAGGCCGCCGACGAGGTCACCAACCACCACGTGCCGCTGCTGGTGAAGATCGCCCCCGACCTCGCCGACGAGGACATCGACGAGATCGCCGACATGGCCCTGCACCTCGGCCTCGACGGCATCATCGCCACCAACACCACCATCGGGCGCGAGGGGCTGAAGACCCCCGCCGCCCGGATCGAGGAGATCGGCATGGGCGGCCTCTCCGGCGCCCCGCTCAAGGAACGCTCGCTGGAGGTGCTGGAACGCCTGCGCAAGCGCACCGACGGCCGGCTCGCCATCGTCTCCGTCGGCGGCATCGAGACCGCCGAGGACGCCTGGCAGCGCATCCTGGCCGGCGCCGACCTGGTCCAGGGCTACTCCGCGTTCATCTACGAGGGGCCGTTCTGGATGCGGAAGGTGCACAAGGGGCTGTCGGCGCGGCTGCGGGCCGCGGGGTACGCGACGATCGGGGACGCGGTGGGGAAGGGCAACCGGTAGTCGCCGGCCGGTAGCCGCTGGCCGCGGGGGCGGTCGGGGGAGTGGGGCGGGCCTGTCGGTGCGGTTGCGGGGCTTCGGGTGCGCGAGGATCGGGGGCGCGGTCGGGAAGGGCAGCCGGTCGTCGTCGGCTGCGGCGGCGGGGCAGGAGCTGGGCAGGGCGGCCGTCGTGGCGGCGGGTGCGGAGGAAGGGACGGCGGGATGGCCAATCCGGTGGTGGCCCGGGCCGAGGTGCTCGGGGTCCGGGCCGACGGGCCCGGCCGGCGGGTCACGGTGCGCTGTGCGACGGCGGCGGCCCGGTTCCGACCGGGGCACTTCGCCGCCCTCGCCGCTCCCGGGGGGAGCGCCGACGTGCTGCGCCGGGCCGCGCCGATCCTGCGCGCCGACGGCGAGGACCTCGACCTGCTGCTGCCCGCCGACCCGCCGGCCATCCTCGACCTGATCGCCCCGCTCGGCACGCCCTACCCGCAGCCCGACACCCCCGGCTGCGCGCTGCTGCTCGGCGAGGACACCGCGGCCGGGCCGCTGCTCGCCCTCGCCGAACAGCTGCTCGCGGGCGGCAGCCAGGTCGCCTTCGTGCTCGCCGCACCGACCGCCGGGCGGCTGTACGGCGTCGACGCGGCCCGCGAGCTCACCGCCGACGTCCTGCTGCTCACCGCGGACGGCAGCGCCGGGCTCCCGCTCGGCGAGGACCCGGCCGCGCTGGTCGACCAGGCCCTGCGCGCGCTCGACGCCGACCTGCTGTACACCGCCGCCTCGCCCGGGCTCTCCGCGGCGGCGGTCGGCGCCGCGACGCTGCGCGGGGTGCGCAGTTGGACGGCGGTGGGCGCGGAACTGCCCTGCGGCACCGGGCTGTGCCTGGGCTGCGTGCTGCCGGTGCGTGACGCGGACGGCGTCAGCCGGCTGGTGCGGGCCTGCACCGAGGGGCCGGTCTTCGACGGCGCCCGGGTCCGCTGGGGCGGGCTGGGCACCGTGCCGGCGGACGTGGAAGGGGCGGGGGTGATCGCGTGACGGACCGTCAGAACGTCGACCTGACCGCGCCGTTGGGGTCCGGGACGGTGCCGAACCCGTTGTCCACGGCGGCGGGGTGCGCCGGGTTCGGGCGGGAGCTGGCGCGGTTCGTGCCGTTGGACGAGCTGGGGACGCTGACCACGCGGACGGTGCTGCCGCGGGCGGGGGCCGGGCTGCCGGGGCCGCGGATCGTCGCGGTGCCGGGCGGGGTGCTGAACGCCGTGGGCGGCCAGCAGCCGGGCATCGACGGGTTCCTGCGGCGCGAGCTGCCCTGGCTGGCGGAGCGGGGGGTGCGCACCGTGGTGTCGATCGGCGGGCACCGGCTGGAGGACTTCGCGGAGCTGGCCGCCCGGCTGGCGGGGCGGGACGGGGTGCGCGGCCTGGAGCTGAACCTGTCCGCGCCGGGCGCCGCCGACCGGGGGCTGCTGTTCGCGGCCAACCCGGCGGTCAGCTACGACGTGGTCGCCGCCGTGCGGGCCGCCGCGCCCGGGCTGCCGGTCTACGCCAAGCTGGCCCCCGACCAGGGGTCGGTCACCGAGGTCGCGGCCGCCTGCGTGGCGGCCGGGGCCGACGGCCTGTCGATGGTCAACACCGCCCGGGGCATGGCCATCGACCTGGACGCCCGCCGTCCCGCCCTGGGCGCGCCCGGCGGCCTGGGCGGCCTGTCCGGGCCGGCGCTGCGGCCGATCGCGGTGCGCTGCGTGTTCCAGGTGCACGCCGGGATGCGGGCCGGGCGGATGCCGACGGTGCCGATCCTCGCCATGGGCGGGGTGCGCACCGGCCGGGACGCCCTGGAGTTCACCCTGGCCGGCGCGTCCGGCGTCGCGGTCGGCTCGGAGCTGCTGCGCGACCCGACCGCACCGCTGCGGATCCTCGACGAGCTGCGGACGGAGCTCGCCGAGCGCGGCTTCGCCGCCTACACCGACGCGGTGGGGCTCGCCCACCGCACCACCACGACGGAAGACGGAAGACAGTAGATGACTGACAGCACGCCCTTCGGCGCCCGCCTGCGGACCGCCCTCGACACCCGGGGCCAGCTCTGCGTCGGCATCGACCCGCACGCCTCGCTGCTCACCGCCTGGGGGCTGAACGACGACCTGGCCGGGCTGGAGACCTTCTCCCGCACCGTGGTCGAGGCGCTGGCGGACCGGGTCGCGGTGCTCAAGCCGCAGTCCGCGTTCTTCGAGCGCTTCGGCAGCCGCGGCATCGCCGTCCTGGAGCGCTCGGTGGCCGAGGCCCGGGCGGCCGGGGCGCTGGTGCTGATGGACGCCAAGCGCGGCGACATCGGTTCGACCATGGCCGCCTACGCCGAGACCTTCCTGTCCCCGGACAGCCCGCTGTTCTCGGACGCGCTCACCGTCAGCCCGTACCTGGGCTTCGGTTCGCTGCAGCCGGCCGTGGATCTGGCGCACGCCAACGGCTGCGGCCTGTTCGCGCTGGCGCTGACCTCCAACCCGGAGGGGCACGAGGTGCAGCGCGCGGTCGGGGCGGACGGGCAGAGCGTGGCGCAGGCGGTGCTGCGGCGGCTGGCGGCGGAGAACGCGGGCGCCGAGCCGCTGGGGTCGTTCGGCGCGGTGGTCGGCGCGACGCTCGCCGACGCCGGGGTGGACCTGGCGATCAACGGCCCGCTGCTGGCCCCCGGGGTGGGCGCGCAGGGCGCCACCGCGGCCGACCTGCCGCGGGTCTTCGGCGACCAGGTGCGCAACGTGGTGCCCTCGGTGAGCCGCGACGTGCTCAGGCACGGGCCGTCGGTGGCGGCGCTCCGGCAGGCCGCGCAGGCGTTCGTCAACGATGTGAGGGGCGTCACAAACGCATGAGCGCGGGGCCGTCAACTCGGTTGATTTGACCGGAAAACTCCCAGGTCGGCCCCTGCTGACCTGGACTTTTCGTGTTCTTTTCCTGACGCGGCGGCCCAAGTTGGGTAGTGTCCGGCGGTAGGACGCCAGTTGGCGGTGGTCACGGCCACCTCCGCAGGTCAGAGCCTGTGGCGTCCGGGCACCACCAAGTCATGGCTCATCCCTTCCATCCACACCTGAGGTGAACGGCGTGGCTCTTCCGCCCCTTACTCCCGAACAGCGCACCGCCGCGCTCGCCAAGGCCGCCGAGGCTCGCCGGAAGCGTGCCGACGTCAAGAACCGGCTGAAGCACTCGGGCGCCTCGCTGCACGACGTCATCAAGGCCGGCAAGTCCGACGACGAGGTCATCGGCAAGATGAAGGTCTCCGCCCTGCTGGAGTCCCTGCCGGGTGTCGGCAAGGTGCGCGCCAAGCAGATCATGGAGCGCCTCGGCATCTCCGAGAGCCGTCGCGTGCGCGGCCTCGGTACGAACCAGATCGCCTCCCTGGAGCGGGAGTTCGGCGGCGCGGCTTCCTGATCGGAGGCCGGTGTCAGCGGAACGTCCGCGATCCGGGATAATCGGTACATGAGTGAGCGTCCGCGGCTGACCGTGCTCTCCGGCCCCTCCGGGGTCGGCAAGAGCACGGTCGTCGCTCATATGAGGAAGCAGTTCCCCGAGGTCTGGCTGTCGGTGTCGGCGACGACCCGGCACCCGCGCCCCGGTGAGCGCGACGGCGTGCAGTACCACTTCGTCGACCACGAGCAGTTCGACAAGCTGGTGGCCAACGGCGAGCTGCTGGAGTGGGCCGTCTTCGCCGGGAACCGGTACGGGACGCCGCGGCAGGCGGTGCTCGACAAGCTCGACAAGGGCGAGCCGGTGCTGCTGGAGATCGACCTCCAGGGGGCCCGGCAGGTCAAGGAGTCGATGCCCGAGGCGCAGCTGGTCTTCCTGGCCCCGCCGAGCTGGGACGAGCTGGTGCGCCGGCTCACCGGCCGGGGCACCGAGCCGCAGGACGTCATCGACGAGCGGCTGGCGGTGGCGAAGGTCGAGCTGGCGGCCGAGTCGGAGTTCGACACGACGCTTGTCAACACCTCCGTCGAGCAGGTAGCGGCCGAACTGCTAGCCTTGCTCGGTGTAGCCTGACCGGATCGGCTGCATCCAGCCGATACCCGTAAAACCACTTCGGAAGGTTCAGCGTGTCCTCTTCGATGACCGCGCCCGAGGGCATCATCAACCCGCCGATCGACGAGCTGCTCGAGGCCACCGACTCCAAGTACAGCCTGGTGATCTACGCGGCCAAGCGCGCCCGCCAGATCAACGCGTACTACTCGCAGCTGGGCGAGGGCCTGCTCGAGTACGTCGGCCCGCTGGTCGACACCCACGTGCACGAGAAGCCGCTGTCGATCGCGCTGCGCGAGATCAACGCCGGCCTGCTCACCGCCGAGGCGGTCGAGGGCGCCTGAGCCCCCGAGAGTCCCTGCAGGGCCCGTTCCGATGCCGTCCGGCGTCGGGGCGGGCCCTGCGGCCGTGTGTGACCGGTGCATCCGGTGTACCCGGCGCGCCCGGTGTGCCCGGTGGCACGTCGCAGCCGTGCGCTGATGGGTCGTAAGGTGGGCGCGAGCCCGTCGCAGTGCCGTGATGAAGGAGAGCCGACCGTCATGAACGCGTCCCGTGTGGTCCTCGGGGTGAGCGGCGGGATCGCCGCCTACAAGGCCTGTGAACTGCTGCGGAGGTTCAGCGAGTCCGGGCACGAGGTCACGGTGGTGCCGACCGCGGCGGCGCTGCACTTCGTCGGGGAGGCCACCTGGGCGGCGCTGTCCGGGCGGCCGGCGGCGACCGAGACCTGGGAGCGGGTGCACGAGGTCCCGCACGTGCGGATCGGGCAGCGGGCGGACCTGGTGGTGGTCGCCCCGGCGACCGCGGACCTGCTGGCGAAGGCCGCCCACGGCCTGGCCGACGACCTGCTGACCAACACCCTGCTGACGGCCCGCTGCCCGGTGGTGTTCGCGCCCGCCATGCACACCGAGATGTGGGAGCACCCCGCCACCCAGGAGAACGTCGCCACGCTGCGGCGGCGCGGCGCGATCGTGATCGAGCCCGCGGTGGGCCGGCTCACCGGCGTCGACACCGGCAAGGGCCGGCTGCCCGACCCGGGCGAGATCTTCGCGGTCTGCCGCCGCGTGCTGCTGCGCGGTTCGCTGGAGCAGGACCTGGTCGGGCGGCACCTGGTGGTCTCGGCGGGCGGCACCCGCGAGCCGCTCGACCCGGTGCGCTTCCTCGGCAACCGCTCCTCCGGCAAGCAGGGCTACGCGCTGGCCGCCACCGCGGTGGCCCGCGGCGCCCGGGTCACCCTGGTCGCCGCGAACACCGCGCTGCCCGACCCGGCCGGGGTGGACGTGGTCCGGGTCGGCACCGCGATGCAACTGCGCGAGGCGGTGCTGAAGGCCGCCGAGGACGCCGACGCGGTGGTGATGGCCGCCGCGGTCGCCGACTTCCGGCCCGCCGAGTACGCCAGCGGCAAGATCAAGAAGGTGGACGGCGTCGAGCCCGCGCCGATCGTGCTGGTCCGCAACCCCGACGTGCTGGCCGAGGTCGCCGCCGACCGGGCCCGCGCCGGGCAGGTGGTGGTCGGCTTCGCCGCCGAGACCGACGACGTGCTGGCCAACGGCCGGGCCAAGCTCGCCCGCAAGGGCTGCGACCTGCTGGTGGTCAACGAGGTCGGCGACGGCAAGGCGTTCGGCCAGGACACCAACAGCGCCGTGCTGCTCGGCGCGGACGGCTCCGAGGTCCACATCGCGGACGGCCCCAAGGAGATCCTGGCGGACGCGGTCTGGGACCAGGTCGCCGCCCGGCTGCCCCGCGCCGGGGCCGGGGCGGAGCGTTAACCGCTGCAACGCCCCGAGTTGTCCCGGTAGTTGGATGCCCCAGGGCCGGTCGGTTCGGCCGCGACCCGTCCTGACCGGCGCAGACCGGCCGGTGTGATCCTCGACCGGACACGGCGGACCTTGCCGGGGAGTGCCCCGCGATCGGTAGCCGACCGTTACACTCCACTCCAGGAATCAAGTCTTTCCGGATGCCTCGGGACTTCCGAGCGCATTCAGTCAGCAGCCGCTGCAACCCCAGGGAGCGCTGTGTCTCGCCGCCTGTTCACCTCGGAGTCCGTCACCGAGGGACACCCCGACAAGATCGCTGACCAGATCAGCGACACCATCCTGGACGCCCTCCTCAAGGACGACCCGACCTCCCGCGTCGCCGTGGAGACCCTGATCACCACCGGCCTGGTGCACATCGCCGGCGAGGTCACCACCAAGGCGTACGCGCCGATCGCGCAGTTGGTCCGGGAGAAGATCCTGGAGATCGGCTACGACTCGTCCAAGAAGGGCTTCGACGGCGCCTCCTGCGGCGTGTCGGTGTCGATCGGCTCGCAGTCCCCCGACATCGCGCAGGGCGTGGACACCGCCCACGAGCACCGGGTCGAGGGCGACGTCGAGGACGAGCTGGACCGCCAGGGCGCCGGCGACCAGGGCCTGATGTTCGGCTACGCCTGCGACGACACCCCCGAGCTGATGCCGCTGCCGATCACCCTCGCGCACCGGCTCTCCAGCCGGCTGAGCGAGGTCCGCAAGAACGGGACCATCCCCTACCTGCGGCCCGACGGCAAGACCCAGGTCACCATCGAGTACGACGGCGACCGCGCCGTGCGCCTGGACACCGTGGTGGTCTCCTCGCAGCACGCCAGCGACATCGACCTGGACTCGCTGCTCACCCCCGACATCCGGGAGTTCGTGGTCGAGCCCGAGCTCAAGGCGCTCGCCGACGAGGGCATCAAGCTCGTCACCGAGGGCTACCGGCTGCTGGTCAACCCGACCGGGCGCTTCGAGATCGGCGGCCCGATGGGCGACGCCGGCCTCACCGGCCGCAAGATCATCATCGACACCTACGGCGGCATGGCCCGCCACGGCGGCGGCGCCTTCTCCGGCAAGGACCCGTCCAAGGTGGACCGCTCGGCCGCGTACGCGATGCGCTGGGTCGCCAAGAACATCGTCGCCGCGGGCCTGGCCCGGCGCGCCGAGGTGCAGGTCGCGTACGCGATCGGCAAGGCCGAGCCGGTCGGCCTGTTCGTGGAGACCTTCGGCACCGAGACCGTCCCGGTGCTGAAGATCCAGGAGGCCGTCACCCAGGTCTTCGACCTGCGCCCGGCCGCGATCATCCGCGACCTGGACCTGCTGCGCCCGATCTACCAGCAGACCGCCGCGTACGGCCACTTCGGCCGTGAGCTGCCGGACTTCACCTGGGAGCGCACCGACCGGGTCGACGCGCTGAAGGCCGCCGTCGCGGGCTGAACGGTGTAGTGCGAACGGAGCCGTCCGTCGGGAGTTTCCTCCTGGCGGGCGGCTCCGTCGTCGTGTCGGTGTTGTCGGGGGGTTCCGCTAGGTTGGGGGCGTGAGCAGCGCGGACGGCACCGGGGAGCAGTTGGCGTTCATCCGGGAGACGGTGCGCCGGGCGAAGCCGCGGGCCGCGCGCGGGGTGGTGCTCGCCGAACGGCAGCCGGTGGCCCGGGTGCTGGTCGACAAGGGCGTGCTGAGCCTCGACCAGTACTTCGACTACGCGGTGCCGGAGTCGATGTCCGAGGACGCCCGGCCCGGCGTCCGGGTCCGGGTCCGGTTCGGCGGCCGGGTCGGCGCGCACGGGCGGCGCGAGGGCGGGGCGCTGCACGACGGCTTCGTCGTCGAGCGCCGGGACGACTCGGACTACGCGGGCCCGCTGGCCCCGCTGGCCCGGGTGCTGTCGCCCGAGCCGGTGCTGGGGCCCGAACTGCTGCGGCTGTGCCGGGCCGTCGCCGACCGCTACGCCGGGACGCTGGCGGACGTGCTGCAACTGGCCGTCCCGCCGCGGCACGCCGGGGCCGAGAGCGAGCCGTCGCCGCGCCCGCTGCCGCCGCCGGGCGCCCCGGCGGTGGGCAGCTGGGAGCGCTACGTGCACGGCGCCGAGTTCCTGGCGTCGCTGGCCGGCGGGCACCCGCCGCGCGCGGTGTGGACGGCGCTGCCCGGCCCCGAGTGGCCGGGCGAGATCGCCCGGGCCGTCGCGGCGACGCTCGCCTCCGGGCGCGGCGCGCTGGTGGTGCTGCCCGACGGGCGGGCGGTGGCCCGGGTCGACGCGGCGCTGCACGACCTGCTCGGCGCCGGGCGGCACGTGGTGCTGGCCGCCGAGGCGGGTCCGCAGGAGCGCTACCGGCGCTGGCTGTCCGTCAGCCGCGGTTCGGTGCACGCCGCGATCGGCACCCGGGCGGCGGTGTTCGCCCCGGTGCGCGACCTCGGGCTGGTGGTGGTCTGGTCGGACGGCGACAGCAGCCACAGCGACCCCAACGCGCCCTATCCGCACGTGCGGGAGGTGGCGCTGCTGCGGGCCGCCGAGGAGGGCGCGGCGGTGCTGCTCGGCGGCGTCTCGATGACGGTCGAGGCCGCGCAGCTGCTGCGCTCGGGCTGGGCCCGGCCGCTGGCCGCCGCCCGGGAGACCGTCCGGCTGACCGCGCCCCGGGTGCGCACCGTCACCGAGTACGACCAGGCCCGGGACGGGGCGGCGCAGGCCGCCCGGCTGCCGTCGGTGGCCTGGGAGACCGCGCACGAGGCGCTGACCCGGGGGCCGGTGCTGGTGCAGGTCCCGCGGCGGGGCTACGCGCCCCGGCTGGCCTGCGGGCGCTGCCGGGAGACGGCGCGCTGCCGGGCCTGCGGCGGGCCGCTGGAGTCGCCGGCGGCGGGCGCCGTGCTGGTGTGCTCCTGGTGCGGCACGGAGGAGCACGACTGGCACTGCACCGAGTGCGGGTCGTTCCGGCTGCGGGCCGCGGTGGTCGGCGTCCGGCGGACGGCGGAGGAGCTGGGCAAGGCGTTCCCGCGGATCCCGGTCCGCACCTCCGGGCGGGACGCGGTGCTGGCGACGGTGTCGGGGGCGCCCGCGCTGGTGCTGGCCACGCCGGGCGCCGAACCGGTCGCGGAGGGGCCCGGGTACGCGGCGGCGCTGCTGCTGGACGGCTGGGCGCTGCTCAACCGGCCCGACCTGCGGGCCGGCGAGGAGGCGGTGCGGCGCTGGCTGACGGCGGCCGCGCTGGTCCGCCCGGCGACGGAGGGCGGCACGGTGGTGGTCGTCGCGGAGGCGGCGGCGCGGGCCGTGCAGGCGCTGGTGCGGTGGGACCCGGCCGGGCACGCGGGGACCGAACTCGACGAGCGGGAGGAGCTCAGGTTCCCGCCGGTCTCGCGGATGGCCTCGGTGACGGGGTCGGCGCGGGCGGTCGCCGACCTGCTGGGGCTGCTGCGACTGCCTGCGGGGGCGGACGTGCTGGGGCCGGTGCCGGTGTTCGGGGGGAACGGGGGCGGTGCCGGGGGGGCTGGTGCTTTGGGTGCTTCGGGTGCTTCGGGTGCTTCGGGG
>NZ_JOGH01000016.1:0-104752 GCF_000721345.1 Kitasatospora sp. NRRL B-11411
TCGTGCAGGCCGACGCCCTGGCGGACCAGCCGGACCAGGTGCCGGGCGTGCTTGGCGGCCCTGGCCCGGCCCGCCGGATCGGTGCGGTCGCGGGCGGCGGGCTTGCGCCACTGCTGGTCGGCGTAGCCCAGGTAGGGGCCGCGGGCAGGGTGCCGGGGCGGTCGAAGCGGGCCGCGGCGTCGGCGAGCAGGGCGGTGGCGTCCTCGGGGCGGTCGGCGTAGCGCTCGCCGAGGGCGCGGACGTGCTCGGGATCGGGGAGCCGGATCTCCAACTGTCCGGTCTCGTGCAGGCCGACGCCCTGGCGGACCAGCCGGACCAGGTGCCGGGCGTGCTTGGCGGCCCTGGCCCGGCCCGCCGGATCGGTGCGGTCGCGGGCGGCGCCCGCAGCCCGATCAGCTCCTCGCCAAGCTGCGTCCGCACCTCGTACAACTCCCCCGGCAGCCAGACGAGTTCGGTGGCGGTCGGGTTGCCGTTGAGCGCCA
This sequence comes from Kitasatospora sp. NRRL B-11411, assembly GCF_000721345.1. Taxonomy (NCBI): domain Bacteria; kingdom Bacillati; phylum Actinomycetota; class Actinomycetes; order Kitasatosporales; family Streptomycetaceae; genus Kitasatospora; species Kitasatospora sp. NRRL B-11411. The sequence goes on from NZ_JOGH01000016.1 coordinate 483, forward strand.
GCCGGCACCACTTGGCGGCCTCGTGCAACGTCCGGTCCGGGGCGGTGGTGACGTGCGACTCGACGGGCCGGTGCAGGCCGTGGAAGGCCACGGTGGGCGCCGCGAACAGCCCGAGCCGGTCGAGGTCGGAGCCGGCGTGCGCCAGCCCGTACGCGGTGGAGCCGACGATGCCGGAGAGCAGGACGTTCACGGGCGACGCCTCCTCGGCGGGCGCGGACGGGTACGGGCGGAAGTGGACCGGATCGGCCGGAAGCAGCCCCGGAACGGTCAGGAGCGGCCGGGAAAGGACCGCCCCCGCAGTCTCGCCCGCCGCGCCCCGCCCGCGCGAACGATTTCCACCCGCCGACCGCCCCGCCCCTCCCCCACGTCCCCCACGCGCACCGAACCCTCAGTCCCCGTCCGGCAGTTCGAGCGGCAGGTAGCCGTACCCGACCGACCCCGGCACACCGTCGCGCAGGCCGTCCAGCAGTTCCCGCGGCGGCGTCGCGTACACGGTGGTGTAGTGGTGCTCGCCGCGTGCCGGGTCGTTGGCCCAGGCGGGCCGCTCCTCGGCGGGGGTGGTGGCGAAGTGCCCGTCCGCGCCGTTCCGGTTGCCCCGGCCGTCCAGCCGGACCCACCACGAACTGCCGGGCAGCAGAACGCCGTTGAGCCCGTGCAGCACGTCGAGCTTCTGGTAGCACAGGCCGGCCGGGATGCCGTTGGCGCGCAGCAGGGCGGCGAGCAGGTGCGACTTGCCGTGGCAGATCGCGTTGCCGGCGGCGAGCACGTCGGAGGCCCGGTAGGCGGCCGACCAGTGGCCGACGTCCGCCGAGTGGTCGATCCGGTCCCGGACGTGCTCGAACACCGCCTCGGCGGTCCGCACCGGGTCGGCCCGCCGCAGTTCGGCGGCGAGGGCGACGATCGCGGGGTGGTCGTGGTCGACGACGGCGTCGGCGGCGAGGTAGGCGGCCAGGTCCGGCCGGTCGGTGCGCAGCGGGCCGTGGGGGGAGACGGAGAGGTCCATGGCAGCGATGCTCGACCGCCGACTGCACGGCCCGCAAAGGGGTTTCACCCGGTGGGATAGCGTCGGCGGCAACACCGTCGTGGACGAAGGAGCGGTCGGCATGACCCAGCAGGACATGGCGCAGGACGAGGTGCTGGTGGTCACCGGCGGCGGTCGCGGCATCGGCGCGGCCACCGCGCTGCTCGCCGCCGGACGCGGCTACAAGGTGTGCGTCAACTACCGCAGCGACCAGGAGTCGGCGGACGCCGTGGTGGCGCGGATCCGCTCCGCGGGCGGCACCGCGATCGCCGTCCGCGCGGACGTCTCGCACACCGCCGGGGTGACCGCGCTGTTCGACACCGTCGACCGCGAACTCGGCACCCTCACCGCGCTGGTGAACAACGCGGGCACGCTGGAGCAGCAGAGCCGGCTGGACGAACTCGACGAGGACCGGCTGAACCGGATCTGGGCGGCCAACATCACCGGCCCGTTCCTGTGCGCGGCCGCGGCGGTGCGCCGGATGTCCACCCGGTACGGCGGCCGGGGCGGGGCGATCGTCAACGTCGGCTCGGCGGCGTCCCGGCTGGGTTCGCCGAACGAGTACGTCGACTACGCGGCGTCCAAGGGCGCGCTGGACTCGATGACCACCGGGCTGTCGCTGGAGGTCGCGGCCGAGGGCATCCGGGTCAACGCCGTCCGCCCGGGCTTGATCCACACCGGCATCCACGCCCTGGGCGGCGAGCCCGGCCGGGTCGACCGGATCGGCCCCAACCTCCCGATGGGGCGCGGCGGACAGCCCGAGGAGATCGCCGAGGCGATCCTCTACCTGCTCTCCCCCGCCGCCTCGTACGTCACCGGCGCCTTCCTGGACGCGGCCGGCGGCCGCTGACCGCACCACCCGTCCCACCGCCGGGCCACCCCACCGCCCACCCACCCCGCCGCCGAACCGGTACCAGCCCGCTCCGGTACCGGTTCGGTGAACGCCCCGGCCCGGCGTCGGCCCCTGCCCCTACCGTGGAGCGCATGACCGAGACCGAGATCGCCGCCGCGCCGTTCCTCGACATCCCCGACGTCCCCAACCTCCGCGACGCCGGGGCCGGCGTCTACCGCCCCGGGCTGCTCTACCGCTCGGCCACCCTCAACCACCTCACCGACGAGGGCCTGCGGCGCTTCGCGGAACTCGGCATCCGCACCGTCCTGGACCTGCGCAGCACCCCCGAGGTCGCCCAGTACCCGGACCGCCTGCCCGACGGCGTCGACTACCTGCACCTGCCGATGCTGCCCGACCCGGCCACCACCGACCGGCTCTGGCCCGAGGACCAGGCCGCGCTCTACCCGTTCATGGCCGAGACCGGCGGCATCGCCCTCGCCGCCGCCGTCCGCGCCCTGGCCACCGGCGCCCCGCTGCTGGTGCACTGCGCCGTCGGCAAGGACCGCACCGGCCTGACCATCGCCGTCCTGCAGACCCTGGCCGGCCTCCCGCTCGACGCCGTCACCGCCGACTTCCTCCGCTCCAACGCCGGCCTCGGCCTCGACCGCGGCCCCGTCCCCTACACCGACGCCGCCGGAGTCGAACGCCTCTCCCGCCCCGTCGAAGCCACCCACCTGCACGCCGCCCTCGACCACGCCACCACCCGCCACGGCTCCCTCACCGCCTACCTCCGCAACCACGGCGCCACCGACCCCGACCTCACCACCCTCCGCACCCTGGGCCCGGCGTGACGACGCTCCACCAGCCGCTCACCGAACCCGAACTGCTGGCCGCCCTGCGCACGTTGAACCGGTCCGGCCTGCGCGGGGGCGGTCGCGCCCCGCACAAGCCGCTGCTGCTGCTCTGGCTGGTCGACCGGTTCGCCGCGTCCGGCAACAGCGAGACCCGGTACGAGGAGGTCGCGGAGCCGGTCGGCCGGCTGATCGCCCAGTACACCGCTGCCGTCTCGACCCCCGACGACGAACGCGCCGCCCTGCCGTTCCGGCTGCTGGAGGCCGAACTGTGGGCGGCCACCGACGCGTTCTCCCAGCCGCTGCCGGAGCAGGCGAGCCACCGCCGACTGCTCGACCTGGGCGCCCGCGGCCGCCTGCGCCCGGCGGTCGAGGAACTGCTGGGCGACCGGCGCGTCCTGGACCGGGTCCGCACCCTGCTGCTCGCCGAGGCGATCGGCAGCGACACCGGCAGCGACAGTGACCCCGGCACCGGCAGCACCCTGGAGCAGTCCGTCCGGGACGCCCTGCCGCCCGCCGAGCCCCGGTACCGGCAGGAGACCCGGCGGGTCCGCGACAGCCGGTTCGCCCGCGCGGTCCTCCCGCTGTACGGGAACGCCTGCGCCGTCTGCGGGTTCAGCGGCCGGATCGGTCCGGCCCCGGTGGGCGTGGAGGCCGCCCACGTCCACGCCCACGCCGACGGCGGGCCGGACGTGGTGCAGAACGGCATCGCCCTGTGCGCCCTGCACCACGCCCTGTTCGACCAGGGCGTGCTCGGGCTGACCGAACACCTGACGATCATGGTCTCGCCGCACTTCACCCACACCGGTGACCACCGGGGCCCCGCGGTCACCGCTCTCGCGGGCCTCCCGGTCCGGCTCCCCGCCGACCCCGGGCACCGGCTCGCCCCGCAGTACGTCGCCTGGCACACCGAGCACGTCTTCCGGCACTGACCGCGCCCGCCCCGTCCGACGCCGCCCGAGTGTCCCAACCGCCGTTCCCCGTCCGGTGGGCGGCTCGTTAGGAGCGTTACCGTGGGCAGTGCGCCCACCGGCGCGCCCACCGGCGCCCCGCCGGAACGCCCGGTCCGCTACCCGCCGTCCACCGCCCCACCGCTCACCGCCCCACAGCCCCACCGCCCCATCGCCCGTCGCCCCACCGCCACCCGCCGTGATCCGTCGTGAAGGAGTCCGTCCCATGGCCCGTTTCCCCGCCACCGCCGCCGTCGCCGCCACCGGGCTGATCGGCGGGTACGCGACCGCCCGGTTCAGTGGGCGGCGGGAGTGGGGCGGGGCCGTGCTGGCGGCGGCCGGGGCGACGGCTGCGGTGCGCTGGGGGCGGCGTTCGGGTGCGCCCGCCGCGGCGGGGCTGACCGCGCTGTACCTGGCCGCGTTCGGCGGCTCGCACCCGCTGGCGAAGAAGATCGGCGCCTGGCCGGCCGTGCTGACGGTGGCGGGCGTGGTGGCCGCCGCGTCCGCGCTGACCACCGGCGACTGAACGGGCGGCGGGCGGGGCCCGGTTCAGCTCCCGAAGCGCGCCGCGAAGGCCGTCCGGTTCGCGGAGGGCTCGCTGCGGTCCCAGACCGCGAACACCACCCGGTCGAAGGCCCCGCCCCACTCGTCCAGGGCCTGCCCGAAGGCGTCCGCCACCTCCGCCGGGTCGTTGCGGAACACGCCGCAGCCCCAGGCGCCCAGCACCAGCTCCCGCGCGCCGTGCCGGGCGGCGACGGCCAGCACCCGCCGGGCCCGTTCGGCCAGCACCGGGCCGAGGTCGAGCGGACGGCCGGGCGAACGCAGCGCCAGCTGGCCCGCGTTGGGCGCGGGCGAGGTGAGGAAGCCGACCCGGTGGGTGCGTTCGAGCAGTTCGCCCCGGTCGTCCCGGAGCACCGGCACGTCCGGCGACCAGATCACCCGGTGGCTGTAGCGCAGGTCGGTGGAGGCCCGGTGCGCCTCGTAGTAGTCGGGGGCCTCGATCAGGCAGCGGTACAGCAGCGCGGAGCGGCAGACGTCCTCCTCCTGGGCCTTCGCCCCGCGCAGGTAGCCGCCGCCGGGGTTGCGCGCGGACGCGAAGTTGAGCACCGCGACGCCCCGCCCGCCGTCGGCGACCAGCCGCCGGGCCGCCTGCATGCTGCCCTCGCCGGTCACCTCGACCACCGCCCCGGCGGCCAGCGGGCCCGGGCCGGGCCCGAACTCCGCGTCCGGCGGGTACGAGACCGTCCCGGCCCGGGCCGCGGCCAGCTCCTCGGCGATCCGCACCACCGCCCCGCCCGGGCTCCGGTACTCGCCCTGGTCGGCGATCTGCTCGTTCTGCGTGGCCACGGCCTTCTGCCTGCTGCTCATGCCCGGGACGCTAATCCCCAACTCCCGCCCCCACCAGTGATTTTCGGCCCCCGGAAACGCGGCCGGGCCCGCCCCACCGAAGTGGAGCGGGCCCGGTTCAGGCTGCCTGCGGAGCGTCAGTTCTTCCAGCGCGGCTTGCGGTCGCCGCCGCCGTTGAAGCCGCCGCGGTCGTCGCGGTTGAAGCCGCCGCGCTCACGGTCGCCACCGAAGGAGCGGCCACCACGGTCGTCACGGTTGAAGCCACCGCCCTGCGGGCGCCCACCGGAGCGGTGGTCGTCGCGCCGCGCGAACGGACGGCTGCCGCCACCGGCCTGGCCGCGGTCCCGGTCGCCGAAGGAGCGGCCGCCGCGGTCGTCACGGTTGAAACCGCCACGCTCACGGTCACCACCGAAGGAGCGGCCACCACGGTCGTCACGGTTGAAGCCACCGCGCTCGCCACGGTCCCGGTCGCCGAAGGAGCGGGCCGGACGGTCGCCACCGAAGGAGCGGCCGCCGCGGTCGTCCCGGTTGAAGCCACCGCGCTCACGGTCGCCACCGAACGAACGACCACCACGGTCGTCACGGTTGAAACCGCCACGCTCACGGTCACCGCCGAAGGAGCGGCCGCCGCGGTCATCGCGGTTGAAACCGCCACGCTCACGGTCGCCACCGAACGAACGACCACCACGGTCATCACGGTTGAAGCCACCGCGCTCACGGTCACCGCCGAACGAACGACCACCACGGTCGTCACGGTTGAAACCGCCACGCTCGCCGCGGTCCCGGTTGTTGTACGCCGGGCGCTCGCTGCGGGCCTCGCGGTAGGACGGGGCGCGCTCCTCGGTCACCGGCTGCTCGGCCTCGACGGCCACGGCGGCGGCGACGGGGGTCTCGGCGTCGGCCTCGGCGGCCGGCTCCTCGTCCTCGATGCCCAGCTCGGCACGCTCACGGGCGGCGCGGGCGGCCAGGCGGTCGGCCTCCTCGCGCAGCTCGTTGGCGCGGCGCTGGGCGCGCTCCAGCTCACGGGTGAGCTCGGCGACCTCGCGCTCGGCGGCGCCGGCGATGCCGGACGCGCTCTCGGCCTGGACCTCGACCAGCGAGCGGGCGCCGGTGATCTTGGCGACCTCGGCGTCGAAGGCGTGGTCGAGGATGTGGCGCGAGGCGTCCACGCCCGCGTCCTCCATCAGCCGGAACACGCCGCGGCGCTGGTGCGGCAGCACCAGGGTGACGACGGTGCCGGAGCGGCCGGCCCGCGCGGTGCGGCCGGAGCGGTGCAGGTAGTCCTTGTGGTCGCCGGCCGGGTCGACGTTCAGCACCAGGTCGATGCCGTCGACGTGGATGCCGCGGGCGGCGACGTCGGTGGCGACGACCACGTTCAGGTAGCCGTCCTTGAAGTCGCCGAGGACGCGGGTACGGGCGCCCTGGGTCATGCCGCCGTGCAGCGCGTCGGCCTTCACGCCGGACTCCACCAGCTGCTGGGCGACCCGGTCCGCGCCCATCTGGGTGCGGACGAAGATGATGGTGCGGCCCTTGCGGGCGGCGATCGCGCTGGTGATCGGCGCCTTGTCCTTGGGCTTCACGACCAGGATGTGGTGGGTCATGGTGGTGACCGCGCCGGCCGACGGGTCGACCTCGTGGGTGACCGGGTTCTTCAGGTAGCGCTTGACCAGGGTGTCGATCTCGTTCTCCAGGGTGGCGGAGAACAGCAGGCGCTGGCCGCCGGCCGGCACCAGGTCGAGGATCTCGGTGACCTCGGGCAGGAAGCCCATGTCGGCCATCTGGTCGGCCTCGTCGAGGACGGCGATCTCGACCTCGTCCATCTTGGCGGAGCCGCGGTTGATCAGGTCGCGCAGGCGGCCGGGGGTGGCGACCAGGACGTCGACGCCGCGCTCCAGCGCGTAGATCTGGTTCGACATCGAGGTGCCGCCGCAGACCACCTTCAGGCGCAGGCCGAGCACCGAGCCGAACGGCTCCAGCGCGTCGGCGACCTGCATGGCCAGCTCGCGGGTCGGGACCAGGATCAGGCCGCGCGGGTGCTTGGCCTTGGTGCGCTCGCCGTCGGCGAGGCGGGTCAGCAGCGGCAGGCCGAAGCTCAGGGTCTTGCCGGAGCCGGTGCGGCCGCGGCCCAGCACGTCCTTGCCAGACAGCGCGTCCGGGATGGTCGCGGCCTGGATCGGGAACGGGGTGGTGACGCCGCGCTTGGCGAGCGCCCGGACCACGTCGTCGTGCAGGCCCAGGTCACCGAAGGTGATGGTGGGCTCGGCGTCGGCGTCGGCGGCGGTGTCCGCGTCGAACTCGGCGTCGGTGTCGGCGTCGGTGAGCTCGGCGAGCTCCGCGTCCAGGGTGTCGGTGTCGAGGGAGTCGGTGTCGGCGGCGTCGGACCCGTTCGCGGGCATGGCGAAGCGGGCGTCGTCAACGAGAGACATGCAAAACCTTCCGGAAGTGGCACGCGCCAAAGTCCGGTGGGTCTGTTGAAAAACCGCCTCTATGCGGTCAGCCACGGATCGCCGGAACGCGCCAAGGGCGCTCAAAGGTGTATGAGGAGCGCCAGCCAAATAGGATCAAACGAACGATCTACCACCATAGGGGAGCCTGGGGATCAGAGGCAAATCCCCTGGTCAGCACCTCGAACGAAGGCCCGGCCCGGCCGCTCAGTGCGCCGACGGCGACTCGCTGGGACCCTCCGACCCCGAACCGCTCGGCGTGGCCGACGGCGCCGGCGAGTGCGCGGGCACCGACGGGCTGCCCTGCGGGCTCGGCGAGGCCGACGCCCCGCCCCCGCTCCCCTCGCTCCCCCCACTGCCGCCGCTGCCGCCACCGGCGGGCCGGCTGGGCGGCACCGAGGCCGGCGGGCTCGCCGTCCGCGACGGGGCCGCGCTGCCGACCGGGCCGGCCGGCACCTGCACCGGCGCGTTCGGCACCCCCTCCGACACCGGCGGCGGCGTGGACCCCGGCGCGGGCGCCCCCGCGGCCGACGACGCCCCGGGTGACGCCCCGTCAAGGCTCAACGCCCCGCCGTGCTCCCCGTGCTGGACGGTCTGCCGCGGCCCCTGCCCGCCCCCGGGCCGGACGCTCGCCGCCGCCCCCGTCCCCGACGGCCGCACCTCCGGCTTCCCGCCCGGGACGTCCGCCCCCACCGACATGCAGCCGCCCAGCCCGAGCACGGCCAGCGCCGCCGCCACCGAACCCGCCGCCGTCCGCCGCACCGACCAACCCGCCACCATCGAGCCACCTCCCGCACGGCCCGCCCGGGGACCGCCACCGTTCCCGGTGCCCAACGCGCGGCCGCCCCGCCGGGACACGGGTACCACCCCACCGGCTCCCGACCCCGTCCCCGCGCCCCTCGCCCCCGCGCACGCCCGCGCTCCCCCGCGGGCGCCTCACCCCCAGACCGCGTGCCCGATCCCCGCCCCCGCGTACACCGCCGCCAACCCGGCGCCCAGCGACAGTCCGACGTTCGCCAACGCCGCTCCGCGGGAGGCGTTCTGGGCCAGCTTCAGGGTCTCGAACGAGAACGTCGAGTACGTGGTGAGCGCCCCGCACAGCCCCGTCCCGAGCAGCAGCCGGACGTCCGCCGGGGCGACCGCCGTGAGCAGGCCGAGCAGCGCGCAGCCGCAGACGTTGACGGTGAGCGTGCCCCACGGGAACCCGAAGCCGACCCGGGAGTGCACCGCCCGGTCCGTCAGGTACCGCAGCGGGGCGCCGACCGCCGCGCCCGCCACCACCAGCAGCCAGTTCACGCCGCCGCCTCCCGCCCCAGCAGCACCGCCCGGGTCGCGCTCGCGGCCCCCCACACCGCGGCCAGCGCGGCCAGCAGCGTCCCGCCCAGGTAGAGCAGCGCCTTGCCGGGCAGCCCGTGGTCAAGCAGCTGCTGCGCGTCCACCGCGTACGTCGAGAAGGTGGTGAACCCGCCGAGGATCCCGGTGGCCAGGAACGGCCGCAGCAGCGGGTGCGGCCGGCGCCGCCCCTCGGTGAGCGCCACCAGCACCACCCCGATCACCGCGCAGCCCACGGTGTTGACCAGCAGCGTGGTCCACGGGAACGCGTCCTTCGCCGTCGGCCACAGCAGCCCGGCCCCGTACCGGGCGCTCGCCCCGAGCACCCCGCCCGCGGAGACCGCGGCCACCACCCGGCCCTGCCCGCGCAGCACCGGCTCCCTCGTCGTCATGCCGCCCAGTCAAGCACCCGCCGACCCGCGCCCCGCCACCGCGTGGATGCCCTGGCGCCCCGTCAGCGGAACTCCGACAATGGGGCACGTGGAGATGACCCGGGACGAGTTCGAGGCGCTGGTGTCCGACGCGCTGGACCAGATTCCGCCGAAGCTGGCCGCGATGATGGACAACGTCGCGGTCTTCGTCGAGGACGAACCCGACCCCGCCACCCCCGACCTGCTCGGCCTCTACGAGGGCATCCCGCTCACCGAGCGCGGCGAGTGGTACGCCGGCGTCCTCCCCGACCGGATCATGGTCTACATGGGCCCGACCCTCCGCCACTGCGACACCCGCGAGCAGGCCGTCGAGGAAGTCCGCACCACCGTGATCCACGAGGTCGCCCACCACTTCGGCTTCGACGACGACGAACTCCACGACCTCGGCTGGTCCTGAACCCCCCGCCGCGCCGACCCCCCGAAACCGTTTTGGCGTTCCCGCCCGGCATCCCATATGCTTCTCGACGTCCCCGAACGCCGGATGATCCGGCCGGAAGGGCCGCAAGCCCTCATCGTCTAGTGGCCCAGGACGCCGCCCTTTCAAGGCGGTAGCACGGGTTCGAATCCCGTTGGGGGTACGCAGTACCGCAGTAAGGTCCTGTGCGGAGCAATCCGCACGAGGTCCCGTGGAGCAGTTGGTTAGCTCGCCACCCTGTCAAGGTGGAGGTCGCGGGTTCAAGTCCCGTCGGGATCGCTCGTCTCGCAAGAGGCGGTGCAGTACGGCCAGGTAGCTCAGTTGGTACGAGCGTCCGCCTGAAAAGCGGAAGGTCGCCGGTTCGACCCCGGCCCTGGCCACATAGCCTGACCAGGCACGATGCCCTCGAAGCAGCTCGCTTCGGGGGCATTTTCGTGCCGGTTGACGCCAACGCTGACGCCAACGGCCCCGAATCGCGGCGAACCCGGGCCGCTCGTCCTCGGGCATCCGATGATCGACATCAAGTGATGTGCATCACATCCGGGGTCCGCCAGGGCCCCGCCGTCGGCATCCCCGGAGGCACACACGCCTCCAGCCCGAGTCCGGCCAATCCCGGAGCAGGCAGGGTGCAAGAGCAGAAACCATCCCTCGCCTGCGACCAGGGCAAACGGGTCACGGCTGCAGCCGACCGAGAGAACCGCGAACACGCGCTCCCGTTCAGAATGCCGCGTTCACCCCCAGTGGCATGAATTCGAAAATATATTCGCTTTCTGCTTTTTGTCGGTGGCCCCTTCTAAGGTGGGCGCTGCCCGCCTTCCGTAGGCGGGCGTGCCGAACGCGTGCGATCCAGGGTGGGGCTTGCATGGAATTCGATGACGTCACTGGTCTACTCGACCATCCGGCATGGCGGCTGCTGCGGGCGGAGAACGCCCCGCTGGTGCTGGGGTTCTGCGGCACGGTCTTCGTCGATGAGAACGTGCGAGGCGTACCCGAGAACGTGCTGGTCTCCCGCCTGGACGATCAGCTGTATGACCTCAACGAACGGGGAATGGGCTCATTCCCACGCCCTGCCGCCGCATATCTGACGGAGTGGACCAACAGTGGCTGGCTGCGTAAGTACTACCCGCCCGACGAGGACGAGGCCCATTTCGACGCGACCAGCGCCCTGGAGAAGGCCGTCGCCTGGGTCCGGGGGTTGCCCGCTCGTTCCTTCATCGGCACCGAGTCACGGCTGAGCACCATCGTCGCCCTGCTGCGGCAGATGACATTCGGCACCGAGACCGATCCGCAGGCGCGTATCGACGAACTCCGTCGCGAACGTGATCGGATCGATGAGCAGATCGCGCAGCTCCTCGCGGGCGAAGTCGATCTTCTGTCCCCGGTGGCCCTGCTGGACCGCTACCAGCAGGTCGAAAACACGGCGGTCGAGTTGCTGCGGGACTTCCGGGAGGTCGAGGCGAATCTGAGGGAACTGGATCGGCGGCTTCGTCAGGACGTGGCAACCGCGGAGGGAAGCAAGGGCGAGCTCCTGGCCTCATTCCTCATGGACCGGGAGATGATCGCCGAATCCGATCAGGGCCGCAGCTTCCAGGCGTTCTTCGATCACCTCCTCTCCCCTCAACGCCAGGAAGAGCTACGAGGCCTCCTGGAACAGGTACACCAGTTGCCGCAGTTGGGCGGCAGAGCCAACAGGAACCTGCTGAAGATCCCATTCGCATGGCTGGAAGCGGCGGAGAGCACTCAGGACACAGTGCGGCAGCTCACCGAGCAGATCCGCCGATTCCTGGCCGACCATGGCCGCGAGGAGGACCGCAGGGTCGTGGCGCTGGTTCGCTCTGTGCAGCGCCACGTGGCAGCCCTCGACGGCCGAAGTGATCTTCCCGGCATCGAGCTGGAGGTCCCCCGAGTGGAGCTGGCTCTGCCGATGGAGCGCCGGCTGTACATGCCGGTCGAACGGGTGGAGCTGGATAGCACTGCCGTCGAAGCGTTCGATGACTCGGAGGTGGATGTCTCCGAACTGTTTGCCGGCGTCCATGTGGACCACGAGGCCTTGGTCGCGCAGGTACTGGAGCTGATCCAGGCCAGCCCGAGTGGTCAGGCGAACCTGCCCACCGTCGTCGAAAAGTACCCGTTGACCCTGGGACTCGCGGAACTGCTGGCGTACTTCCAACTGGACCAGGTGGGCCTGGACATCGTGATCGACCCCAGCCACACCCACGACCTGGTCTACGAGCGAGTCCACTCTCCAGGGCACTCCATGGCCACCGTCCCGCAGGTGACGTTCGTGCTCAACGAGGGCGGCGTGACCGCCGGAGAGGTAGAGCAGGCATGAATGACGCTCTGACCGTACCCATCGTGAACCTGCTGAAGGCAGGCGTGCTCTACCAGAGCGACGTGCCCGCGATCTGGGACCAGCTCACAGCCCACCAAGCAGTCATCGGTGACTACCTGCGTGTGATCGGCCTGGACGTCGTGGTCGACCGTGCCGAAGGCTATGCCTACACGCGCCAGCTCGACCCGGATACCCGCGATGACGGCGCGGCCGTACCCCGGTTGGTGACACGCCACCGGCTCTCTTTCCCCGTCAGCTTGATGCTCGCCCTCCTGCGTGGGCGACTGGCGGAGAGCGACGCCACCTCATCGGACCCCCGTCTTCTTCTGACTCGTGACGACCTCGTGGAAATGGTCCGTAGTTTCCTTCCTCCTCGCAGCAACGAGGCACACCTGGTCGACCAGATCGACAGCAACATCAAGAAGTTGTGCGAGCTCAAGGTGCTCCGTCAGACCAAGCAGCCGGGCCTGTTCGAGGTACGGCGCCACATCAAGGCCCTCGTGGACGCCCAGGTTCTCAACGACTTCAACGAGCTGCTCGCCACCTACCGCAGCACCATCGCGACGCCGGAGGACAACGAATGAGCCTCATCTCCTCGGAACTGCCCCTCATCCCGAAGCAGTCAGGTCCAAGCGACGACACCCTCGGCATCGGCCCCGGCTTCCGGCTCACCCGCCTGGAGGTGCTGAACTGGGGGACGTTCCACCGCAGCATCTGGTCTTTCACCATCGACGGGCGAAGCGCTCTGTTGACGGGCGGCGTCGGATCCGGCAAGTCGACACTGGTGGACGCGATGACCACCCTGCTGCTCCCAGCTCACAAGATCGCGTACAACAAGGCCGCAGGCGCCGAAGCGAAGGAGCGGGATCTGCGCTCGTACGTGCTGGGCCACTACAAGAACGAGCGGGTCGAGGCGACCAACAGCACCCGTCCGGTCGGGCTGCGCAACGCCTCCTCGTACAGCGTGATCCTTGGCGTGTTCAGTAACTACGTGCTCGATACCCACGTCACACTCGCTCAGGTCTTCTGGGTTCCCGACGCCAACACCGGGCAACCCGACCGGTTCTACGTCACGGCCGACACCCCGATGTCCATCGACGCCGACTTCACCGGCTTCGGCACCGACATCGCAGATCTGCGCCGACGCCTGAAGCAGAGGAAGGCGACGGTCTATGGTCACTACCCGCAGTACGGAAAGGCCCTGCGTCGCAACCTCGGTATCCCCAGTGATCAGGCTCTCGACCTGTTCCACCAAACGGTCTCGATGAAGGCCGTCGGGAGCCTCGACGAGTTCGTGCGAGACCGGATGCTCGAGCCCTTCGACGCACGAGCAGCGGTCGACAAGATCGTCGCGCACTTCGACGCGCTGACCGCCAGCCACGCCGAGGTGGTCCGGGCCAGGGAGATGATCGACGGGCTCGGGCCGATCGTGGATGCCTGCGAGCGGTGCGACGGCATCCAGCGAGACATCGCGATGCTGCAGCAGCGCCGTGAGGTCCTACCGGTGTTCTTCGCCCAACATCGACGCCGGCTTCTGGATCTACTCAGCCAGGACCTGAAGTCGCGGATCACCGAGCTCGCCGATCAGCAGACGGGCCGTGAGTCGGAACTGGAGCGGCTCCGCGACTCCGCTGACACCTTGCGCCGCCGCATCGACGGCGCCGGCGGCGAGAAGTTGGTGGAACTGGATGCCCGGATTAAGGAACTTGGCCGCGACCGCGAGCGGCGTCGCGATCAGGCTTCCAAGTACGACGGCTGGCTTGGTCAAGCCAGCCTGGCACCCGTCATCGATGCGGTGTCGTTCCGTGAACGCTCCGACCAGATCGCCCAGGTCCGAGCTCGGATCGAGCAGCAGGAGCAGCAAGCGCGCGAGGAACTCGATGCCCTTGCCGTGCAGCGAGACAAGAACAACACGGCAACGCAGGAACTCCGGAGGGAGATCACCAGCCTGCAGAGTCAGCGCTCCAGCATCCCCTCGCGGCTGCTGAGCCTGCGCCAGGACCTCGCCGCCGCTCTTGAGGTCGTCGCCGACGAACTTCCCTTTGCCGGTGAGCTCATCCAGGTCCGCGATGACGAGGCGGCATGGGCTGGCGCCGCTGAGCGTGTCCTGCGCGGCTTCGCCCTGTCCCTCCTCGTACCCGAAGTCCACTACGAGAAGGCCTCGGCCTGGGTGAACGGCAGACACCTGGGATTGCGGCTGGTGTACTACAAGGTCCCGGCCCACACACCGGCACAGGAACCGCCGAACGATCGCGACCTGCTTCTGGGCAAGCTCGAACTCAAAGACGACTGCTGGGCCCACGACTGGCTCGCCATGCAACTGCGGAACCGAGCCGACTACCTGTGTGCTGCGGATCTGGACACATTCACCCGTTCCTCTCGCCCCGCGGTCACGAGGCAAGGTCTGGTCAAGGGCGGGGGTGGTCGCCACGAGAAGAACGACGCCTCCCGCATCGACGATCGCAGCTCCTGGGTGCTCGGCTGGTCCAACCAGGCCAAGCTGGAGGCGCTCCTTGCGGAAGCGGCCAGCTTGACCAAGGAGAGCGCGGCGATCACCACCCGCACAGCAGAGCTGAAAGAACAGCAGAAGGGTCGCGAGAGGATCAGCTCGGCCGTGACGCTCCTCGCCAACATCAGCGAGTACGTTGAACTCGACTGGCAGGCGTGTGTCACTGAACTTGAGCAGGCCGAGACGCAGAAGAAGGCGCTTGTGGCGGAGGCCGGCCTGGACAGGCTCACAGCCGAGCTGAAAGACACCAACGCCAGTATCAGCCACTACGACAAGCTCGTGCGCACTGGCCTGGAGGCACTTGGTGGCCTTCGACGTGACAGCGAGGACGTCGCATCTCAGCTGAAGCAGGCCGAGGGTTTCATTGAACGGGCCGACGTCGAAGCGGTCGCCAAGCACGAGAGCGCGCTGAGGCTCTTTCTGCCGTCCCCGGTCGCAGACGTACAAGTCCACTTGGACCTGCTGAAGACGGCGGAGACCGAGGCCCCGGCAAAGCTGAGTCGTGATCTCGATGGGCGAAGCGACGCCCTTCGGCGCGCTGCGAGCCAGGCCACCTCGAAGATGACAGCATTCCGAAGCACCTACCCCCAGTACACAAACGATCTCGACGCTTCCCTGGAGTCCGCAGCCGGATATCGCGCGCTCCACAGCCAACTGGTCAGCGACGACCTACCGCGATTCGAGGCCCAGTTCCTGCTGTACCTGCGCACCAACGTCATTCGAGACATCGCGTCCTTCCAGGCCAACCTCCTCAAGCAGGAACAGGAGATCAGCGAGCGTATCGAGCTCATCAACACCTCGCTGGCGGGCATCGACTACAACCCCGGCCGGTACGTCCGGCTCAACGCCGCGCCCACCACCAATGTGGAGATCCGCGACTTCCGCCAGAGCCTTCGCGAGTGCACGAGCGATGTGCTGGCCACCGAGACCGACGACGCTTACACCGAGGAGAAATTCCTTCAAGTGAAGCGACTCCTCGACCGCTTCAAGGGCCGGCCGGAGCACACCCGTATGGACGCCGACTGGACGGCCCGCGTCACCGACGTACGTCGCTGGTTCACCTTTTCGGCGAGCGAGCACAGCCGGGCCGACGGTGCCGAGCACGAGGTCTACTCCGACTCCGGCGGCAAGTCCGGCGGGCAGAAGGAAAAGCTCGCCTACACCATCCTCGCCGCTTCGCTCGCCTACCAGTTCCGCATCGACCCGCAGGCCAAGAAGCCCAAGACCTTCCACTTCGTCGTCATCGACGAAGCGTTCGGACGGGGAGACGACGCCTCGGCCCACTTCGCCTTGGACCTCTTCCACCGCCTCGGACTCCAACTCCTCGTGGTCACCCCTTTGCAGAAGCTGCACGTCATCGAGCCCCACGTCACGCGCGTCGGCTACGTCGACCGTCCCGACAAGATCCGTTCGCGGCTGACCACGCTCACCATCGAGGAGTTCCGCGCCCACAAATCGTCCCGCCAGCCGGCTCCTCACTCCGAGGCCCAGCAGTGACCCGAACCCAGTGGACGACCCCGGACCAGGTCGTCGAAGTACTCCGTCGTAAATGGGACGGCGGCCGGTTCCTCACCGAAGCCGCCCAAGGACTTCCGTTCGAGCCCATCCGTATTCCACTCAAAGGCCCTGCCGCAGCCGACGTCATCAGCCATTTCGACAAGGCGCTGGCCTGGGCCCAGTCCTGGGCCGCCAGCCGACATCCCCACCTGCGCATCCAGACCAAGACCGTCAGAGGACGCGGAAACACTCCGACGAATACCATCCCTGACCGGGCCTGGATCGACACCCGCGAGAACCTCTGGGCCCTTCTCAGCGTCGACACGCAGGTCGACCTGTTCCACACCCTTCACTCCCGGGCAATCGACCACGATCAGGACCTCGCCCAGTGGATGGCCACTCATCCCATGAAGGTCCTCCAAGCCCATGCCCACTGGCAGCGCGTCGTCGACACTGTCTGCTGGATCCGCGACCACGTCACCAACCCGATCTACCTGCGGCAGATCGACATCCCGGGCGTCGACACCAAGTTCATCGAGACCAACAAGGGGCTCCTCAGCGAGATCCTCGACGTCGTCCTGCCCGCGAGCCGGATCAATGCCGACGCGCCAAGGACGGATTTCGCCGCGCGCTACGGCTTCCTCAGCAAGCCCGTCTATGTACGGCTGCGCTACCTAGCCGACCAGCCGGGCCCATTCAGCGAACTCATCGTTCGGGCCGATGAGCTGACCGCCCAGCCCTCCGGCGTCCGCCGCGTCTTCGTGCTCGAAAACGAGATCACCTACCTGTCGCTTCCTCCCGTGCCGAATGCCATCGCCATCCTCGGCTCCGGCTACGCCGTCACACTCCTGCGCCATCTGCCGTGGCTTGCCGACGTCGATCTCAGGTACTGGGGGGACATCGACACGCACGGCTTCGCCATCCTGAGCCAGGTCCGCCGCCATTTCCCGCACACCCGATCGCTACTCATGGATCGGAGCACTCTGTTGACCCACAAGTCGCACTGGGGCGAGGAGAAGACCCAGACCATCGAAACGCCCGACCATCTCACGCCGGACGAGAGCGAACTGGAACGGGATCTGCGAATGGGCACCTACCAGCCGTGCCTTCGCCTCGAACAGGAGCGCATCCCGATCAGCACTGTCGAACGGGCTCTTGCGGGGCCGTGACGGAGTCGCTCCGACCTGCACCGGAGTGGTCGTGACCGACCCTGTGCCCGGCAGGACCCGTCTGCTGACGGGTCCTGCCGGGCACAGGGTATGTCTAGGAGAGCGCCTCCCCGAGGCGGCTCAGGGCCTTGAGGCGCTCGGCGAGGGAGGCGTGCGCGTAGACCTTCATGGTCACGCCGACGTCGCTGTGGCCGGCGATCTCCCGAACGATGTGCGGGGGCACGCCGAGGTCGAGCAGCAGGGTGATGCAGGTGTGGCGGAGGTCGTGGAAGCGGAGGTCGTCCAGGCCCAGGCGACCGCGGACCGCGTGCCAGCTGCGGCGCAGGTTGTCCGGCTCGTACGGGGTGCCGATCCGGGACGGGAAGACGAGGTCGTTCTCCTGCCAGTCCATGCCGGCGGCGGCGCGCTCGACGGCCTGACGCTCCCGGTGGTCCACCAGGGCGGCGAGGACCGGCGCGGGCAGCGGCAGGGTGCGCTCGGAGGACAGCGTCTTGGGCAGGACGAGTCGCAGCTCGCCGTCGACCCGCTGGAGGTTGGTGCTCACCGTGAGGGTGCCGCGCTCCAGGTCGACGGAGCTCCAGCGAAGGCCGAGCAGTTCGCCCCGGCGCAGGCCGAGCATCAGCGCGAGCACGTACAGGGTGTGCAGGCGGTGGCCGCTCAGCTCCTTGAGCACGAGCTTGGCCTGAGCGGTGGTCAGGCCCTTGCCGATCCGGTAGTCGGGTGCGGGGACCTTCACGAGCTTGGCCACGTTCTTGTGGATCAGCTCCTCTCGGACGGCGTGCTCCAGCGCGTTGCGGAGCACGGCGTGCACGGACTGGATCATCCGCGCGGACAGCAGCCGCTTGCAGCACTCGCCTGCAGCACAGCAGATCGGCTTGGGCCGCTGCGCGTCCCAGCCGCCCTTGCAGCACTGGCACTCGGCGCGCACCCGGTTCAGCCAGACGCGGACCTCCTGGGCGCGCAGGTCGCGCAGCCGCTTGGTGCCGAGGCCGGGTATGAGGTGGACGCGGACCACGCTCTCGTAGCCCTGGTAGGTCTTGGGCCGGCGGTTGGGCAGGACCTCCTCGGCGAGCCAGTAGTTGAGGTACTGGCCGACGTTGGAGTCGGTGTCGGGCAGCGGGATGCCGTTGATAGCGTCGGCCTGCAGCTCGACGAGGGCGTTGTGGACCTCGTCCCAGGTCTTGCCGTAGATGGAGACCCGCTTGCGGAGGCCGGAGGTGGTGATCACGTACGCGCGGCCGTGGTAGCGGCCGTCCTTGCGAAGGGTGATGCTGCCCGCGCCGTTGGGGTTGCGCTTGGCCATCAGGCCGCCACCTCCGCGAGCTCGGCGACGAACGTACGCACGGCGGCAGCCGGGACGCGGCGGGAACGGCCGATGGTCACCGAGGGCAGACGGCGGGTGCGGATGAGGTCGTAGACGGTGGAGCGGCCGAGCTGGAGCTGGGCCATGACGTCCGGGATAGTCAGCAGGAGTTGCTCGTGCGGGGCCATGGAGCCAGCCACATCCGCCGGAGCGGCGACGGGGATCGAGACGAGGACCGAACCGCCGAGGGCGCCAGCGGCTTCGGCGGAGGTCAGCGGGGGCTTCTTCGCCGGGACCTTCGGCGAAGTAGGGGTCGGGAGTGTCATGCTAGGAACAGGACCCTTCTGTTGACGGGCGCGCGAGCGCCCCAGGTGCTGAGGGATCTGGCCCGGCAAGGGCGAAGGTTTGGCGACCGGACGCTTCTGCCGGGAGCAGGGGGAGAAGTCCCAACCGGCCCGATGCAGGACGGCAGGTGACTGGGAAGAAGCTGTCGGCCCGAAGGCGACACCGGGAAGTAGTCACCGGCGACAGCGTTGATGGACCGTCAGATCGGTCTGTGGGCCGCGACGGCAGCGAGCACGACGGCAGCAGCGGCAAGACGGCCAGGGACCGCCTCGACTTGGGCCAGGTCGGCGGTACGGCGGAGCGTAGACAGCACGCGGTTCCTTCCTCGGTGGCTGGCGGGCTGCAACCCTGCACCGTGGTCGAGCGTCGTGGATGGGCGGTCGCGCGGTTGGTGGCCGCGTGGGGTGTGACGTTAGCTCTGGATTCCGGCCGCGCCAAATGGCCGGCGAGCTCGGTGAGCACAGTAGGAACGGTCCGGCCGTTTACCTAAAAAGATCTTGGCCGGAGCCTCGTGGGCGGTCTGCAACAGCCAGCGCAGAGACCCCGTCCGGTCACTCGTCGGTATGGACCGGCTCGGTCGGCATCTTGCCGCCCTTGAGGAACTCCTGGACCAGTGGGGTCGGGGCGTATCTGCGGTACTCGAAGGAGAGGCCGATCGCGATCTTCCCGCGCAGCCGCTTGCGGTTGTGGGGGAAGTCCTGGCAGTACTTCTCGGCGGCGGCCAGAGCCTTGGTCGTGAACTCGGCGCCCTGCGCGGTCGTCCGGTACCCGAAGATCACGTGGTCGGCGAGCTGCTGCATGATCTTCTCCTCGGGCGAGGTCGAGGGGCCGAGGAAGTCCTCCAGAGTTAGGTCGAAGACCTTGGCGAAGCCGATCGCCTCGTCGAGGTTGATCCGCCGCCGGGGTTCGCCGCTCTCGATGCGCCAGACCGAGGACTGGTTGATCGGGTAGCCGGCCTCGGTCATGCGCTTGGCCAGCTCGCCGGTGCTCCATCCGCGGAGCTCACGCTCCAGCCGGACCCGTTCGGCAGCGTTCTCCTCGCTCAGGCCGGCGACAGCGGCTTCACCGGTCGAACCGCCTTCCGGCTCCTCCCGCACCAGTGCGCCGGAGGGGGCCTCCGCGGCCTTGTCCTGCCCGGGCATTCGATTCACCTCGCATCTAGTTTCGAGGCGACTTGCATAACGGCCGCCGGGGTGCCATAGTCATGCATAGTGAAACGCATGTCAAGTCGAAGCGCATCGCGAACGGCGGCCTGCGCCTCGCCTCGAAAAGGCCGAAGGCCCCCGGTGCTACCAACACCGAGGGCCTGAAAGGTCCCAAAACCGCCCATCCATGACGATCGACCACGGTGCAGGGTTGCAGCCCATGCGCACCGAGGAAGGACCAGCGTGCTCCAGCGTACGGCGTCGCCCCTGTGCGGCGCACCTGTCTCGCGCCCGTTCGCCCCGAAGGCGGGGCGGTAGGCCATGGCGCGCATCCGCACCATCAAGCCCGAGTACCCCGTCTCCGAGGACCTCGCCTCGGTATCCCTGACCGCCGAGCGCACCTTCGTCTGCCTGCTCACCCAGGCCGACGACGAGGGACGCCAGCGCGACAACGCGGCCGTCCTCAACGGCGCGCTCTGGTCGCTGCGGCCCGAGCACACCGCGCTCGACACCGAGGACGAGCTGCGTCAGCTTGCCGAGACCGGCCTGATCTGCCGTTACACCGGCTGCGACGGCCGCCAGTACCTGCACGTCACCAAGTGGCACGAGCACCAGAAGATCTCCCACCCCACCGCCTCGCGCCTGCCCGCCTGCCCCGTCCACGAGCCCGCGGGCTGGTGCGGCAAGTGCAAGGCCAAGGGCCAGGGCTGCGCGCACCCGGCTCCGGAGAACTTCCGGAGCCTTCCGGAACCGCTCGCGACCCCGGTGGAGACCGCCCCCGCCCAGCGGCCCTTCGCGGCCGACCCCGTTCCCACCCCCGCAGCGGCCCTGCTAGTGCGCAATGCGGCAGGTCCGAGCGAAAGTGCAGGTCAGACGGTTGCTCCGGAGCCCCTCCGGAGGACTCCGGAGAACGTCGTGCCTGGACCATGGACCTTGGACCATGGACCTACCCCTGAAGGGGGCGGCTTCGCCGCGCCCACTGGCGAGCCGTCGGTGAACGCGGGCGACCTGGTGGCCGAGTACGTCGCCAGCTGCCCGAAGCCGGTACCGGCCAACGTGCGGGGCCACCTCGGCAAGGTCATCAAGGACCTGCTCGACGGCGGCACCGGCGCCGACGACATCCGGGCCGGGCTGCGGCTGTACTCGGCGAAACCGATGAGCCCGAGCGTGCTGCCGAGCATGGTCCACGAGGCGATCAACGCCCAGCCCGCCGGGGCCACCCGTACCGGGCACAGCGCTGCCCGCGCGCCCTACCAGCCCTTCGCCAACCCGGCCGACGCCCGCGCCTACTACGAGGGGGACCTGTGACCAGCCTGCCCAGCCCCCGCCGCGCGGACGAGCGCCGCGAGCCGCAGTCGGCCTCCGGTGCGGTCCTGCGCCTGGAGCGGATGCTGGCCGCCAAGGGCATCGACCCCGACCGGCCGCTGCCCGACACCGGCCAGCCGTCCACCGCGCTGGACCTCGCCGACCGCCGCATCCCGCCGCGCTACCGCCTCGCCGTTGCCGACCACCCGGAGGTCGCCACCTGGGTCCAGCAGGTCACCCTGGCCTGCCGACCCGGCCCCGGCGGCACCCCGGGCATCGCCCAGGGCCCGTCGCTCCTGATCGCCGGACCCACCGGCTCGGGCAAGACCCACCAGGCGTACGGGGCGATCCGCAGCCTGCTCGCGGCCGGTGTGCGTCTGCGGTGGGCAAAGATCACCACCACCGAGCTGTACGCCTCCCAGCGCCCCCGCCAGGGCGTCGACACCGAGCGCGAGATGCGCGAGCTGATGACCAGCCCGCTGCTGTTCCTCGACGACATCGGCGCCGCGAAGGCGTCCGAGTGGACCGAGGAGCTCACCCTGCGGCTGGTCAACCACCGCTACGAGTACATGCTCCCGACGCTCTTCACCACCAACCTGCCGCTCGGCGAGATCAAGGCCGCCCTCGGCGACCGCACCGCCTCCCGCCTCGCCGAGATGTGCGAACGCGCCATCCTCACCGGCACCGACCGCCGCCGGAGAAGCGCCGCCTGACCGGCCGACGTCCCTGACGCCCGTGCCCGCGCACCATCACCGGCGCGGGCCCAGCCGGGGCGCTTCCCTCCCACACGCTCACCCCGCCGCCGCCTCGCCGCATCGCCATGCCCGCGCGCGGCGAGGCCACCCCTGGAGCACCACCTTGACCACCGTTGCGATCCCCCCTACCCCCACGCCGTCCGTCCGTGCCACAGTCTTTGACCGCCTTGCCGTCGGTTTGCTCGGCGTCCTCGGCTTCGTCCTGTCCTACGACGCCCTGCGGCAGATGGCCGCCGCGACCCACGTCCGCGGCCCGCTCACCTACCTGTTCCCGGTCATCATCGACGGGTTCATCGCCTACGGCGTCCGGGCGCTGCTCGTGCTGCGGGACGCCCGCTGGCCCGCCCGCGCCTACGCCTGGACCCTCTTCGCCGGGGCCACCGCCACCAGCGTCTGGGCCAACGCCCTGCATGCTGTCCGCCTCAACCAGATGCCCGCCACCAGCAGCGGGCTCAGGCTCAGCGACACCGTCGTCGGCGTCCTGTCCACCCTCGCCCCGCTCGCCCTCGCCGGTGCCGTCCACCTCTACATCCTCGTCGCCCGCCACGGTGAGCAGAACGACCCGCCGAACGCCACGACCTCTACCGATGCGGTGGCCGCCGACCACGAAGCGGAGTCCTGGCCGAAGCAGGCGGAGGACCGCAGCGACGACAACGCGCTGTTGACGCTGCTGTCTGCGGCCGGCCTTCTGCCCGACGAGTGGAGCGGCGCACTCCCCGGTCCCCAGTCGGCAGAACCCGATGACCAGCCGAACGGCACTCGGGACGCCACAGCCGACGAGCAGGCCGAACCCGCCGAGCCGTCCGACGAACCCCACGTCGGGAAGTCTGCCGCCACCGCACAGGGCAAGCCGATCGGCCGCCCGCCCGGAGCACCCATGGAGCAACTGGTGGAGATCGGCCTCAAGGCTGCCATCGCCCATGGCCGACTCACCCGCGCGATCGTCGAACAGGCCATCCGGGAAGCCGACCTGCCGCTCGGCAGTACCCGCTTCACCGAGCTGATGAAGAGGCTCCGCCTCGTCTGGAACGCCGAGCACGGCCGCAAGGACCCCGGAACGGACTGACCGCCCGCCCGCGTGTCCGGCCGACCGAATCGGTCGGCCGGACACCGGCTTCTGCCGACTCGCACGCGCAGTCGGCAGAAGTCCACCACCCCGCCACCGCACCCGGCAGAACTCGCCCGCGCCGTGGACCGCCCTCCCGCGCGCCGGTCCACGCCCAGATGGTTCCGCCCGACACGCCGCCCATATCCGCGAAGTCCGGTGCGGCCGAACCGGCACCTGCCCGGAAACCTCCCGCCCGCACCGCCACCACCACCGGGGAGCACACCCGTGAACACCACCCGCCAGACCCTCAACGACCAGCCCGGCAACCCTGTAAGCTCCCTGAACCGCAACGGAGTTGACCACCTCCAGGCCAACAGCGGAGCAAGCGAGTGCGTGCGGGGCCCCTACGGGGCCACGCACGCGGGCGTCCCCGCCCAGGGGGGCGTGGACGGACCGGTGCTGCCGAGGGCGGCAGCACCGGGGCTTCACCGCGAGGGCGCGGCGAAGCAGGAGGAGACGCCCGCCGACGAGCCGACCGTGCCCGCCCGCCCTGCCGACCGTGCTGAGCGCGCGAGCGTCCGCGGTCCCAAGCGCCGCCGCCGTGACAACGAGAACCCGAAGACGAAGAAGCTCGGCTTCCGCTGCACCACGGAGCGCGCAGCGCAGATCAAGCGGATCGCGCAGGAGACCGGCCTGAACGTGGCCGACTACCTGGAGCGCCAGGCGCTGACCGTCGGTGGCGCCGGCATGGTGTCCCGGGACGAGCAGTTGGACGAGGCTGTGCGGGCGCTGGACGCGGTGCGGTTCCAGGTCGCCCGGGTGGGCGTGAACGCCAACCAGATCGCCTTCCAGCTCAACGCCCAGCTCGGCATCGAGCACGGCCCTGCGCAGGCCACCTTGGACAAGGCCACGACGCTGGTGGTCGAGGCGCGCCGGGCGGTGGCCGAGGTCGACGCCGTGGCGATGCGGGTGGCGAAGGCCGTCCGCCGGTGATCACCACGGCCCGCTCCGGCACGAACACGCTGAAGGCGCTGCAGTACCTGTACGGTCCGGGCCGACGCAACGAGCACACCGACCCGCACCTCGTCGCGTCCTGGGACGGCCTCGCGCCCGACCCCGGCCGCGACCGGGAGGCCACCCTCGCGCAGCTGCGGGACGCCCTCGACCTGCACGTCGTCCGCTACGGCAGGCCGGTCGCCAAGCACGTCTACCACCGCATGGTCCGCGCCGACCCCGACGACCGGAACCTGAGCGACGAGGAGTGGGGCCAGGTCGCCCGCCGGGTCGTGGCCGCCGCCGGCATCGCCCCCGACGGCGATCCGGACGGCTGCCGGTGGGTCGCCGTGCACCACGGGGACAACCACATCCACATCCTCGCCACCACGGTGCGCGCCGACCTGACCCAGGCCCGTCTGCGGGGCGACCAGTACCGGACGGAGACCGAGCTCACCGAGATCGAGTGCGAGTTCGGGCTCAAGGACTGGTCCGGCACCCGCACCCGCGAGTACCGGGTCGGTATCCCCAAGCGCGCCAAGAGCCCGGAGCTGCGCAAGGCGGAGCGCCTCGGCCAGGGGGAAACCGGGCGGGAGCGGCTGCGGACCGGTGTTCGCCGGGCCCTTGCCGGTGCAGCCGGGGAGGAGGAGTTCCTCGCCCGCCTCACCACGCAGGGCATCGCCTTCGAGGTCCGCCGCCTTCCCTCCGGCGACGCCAAGGGCTACAAGTTCGCCCTCCCCACCAGCGACCCAGGCCCTCTGGTGTGGTTCTCCGGCAGCCAGCTCGCCGCCGACCTCACCCTGCCCAAGATCCACGAGCGCTTCGCCGCCGGCCTCGACCAGCCCGCACCCAACCGCCCGGGCGACCAGGGTCGTCCGGGCGCGGTCCGATACCGGGTCAGCACCACCGCCGACCGCGCCACCGGCATCCTCGACGACGAGCCCCAAGCCGGGCAGGTCGCCGCGGTGGTCAGCGGCACGATCGAGACGCTCGACGCCCTCGCCCTCACCAGCCCCGTCCTGTCCAGGAAGGAGATCAACCAGGCCGCCCGCGTCCTCGAATACGCAGCCGTCGCCCGCACCCGCGCCGCCCGCAGCGACCTGCGAGCGATGCGCTCCGCCGCCCGCGAACTCCTCTACGCCGGCCCCACCGGCAGCCGAGGAGAGGAAGGCACGGCCGCCGCCACGATCCTGTCCAGCCTGATCCTGCTCGCGCTCGTGATCGCCAAGTGGCACGCCGCCCAAGGCCACCAGCACCAGGCCGACGCCGCCCGCACCGCGGCCGACCACCTGCGCACCGCCTACGGCAGGCACGCCGGACGGCCGTACGCCGTACTCGACACCCGAGGCCGCCAACTCCCGGAGCCCGACTGCGACCGGCAGGAGACCGCCGTCCGGCAGGTGCTGCCCTCCGACCAGGCTGTCCGGCTGTTCGGCGACCGGGACGGCTGGGCGGCGCTCGCTGCCACCCTCGCCGAAGCCCAAGCAGCAGGCCACGACCCCGCCGTCCTGCTTGCCCACGCCGTCGGGCGCCGGGAACTCGCCAGTGCCGACTCACCCGCCGCCGTCCTCACCTGGCGCATCCGCCGCGACGCCCGCCTCCCAGCCCCCGCACCGACCATCACGCCCGAAGACCGCCGCACGTCGGCAGCACTGTCCAGGAGCACCGCCGCCCGCACTGCCACGCCGCCCCCAACTCCCCACCCCACCAAGCCCAGCGGGCCGCCGACGCCCGGCGCAGCGGTACCAGGGCCACAGTTGCCGGCACCGCATCGGCCCGCCCACCGCCCCTGAACCCGGCTAAGGAGCCCGGAACACCCCCGCCCCGTCACGCCATCACCACGAGCCTCTCCGAAGGAGATTCACCACCTTGACCCAGCCCGACTGCCCACTCGACATCCTCCGCCTGCTCAACGACGCCGACTTCACCATCCGCCCCGACACCGGCACCTGGTCCCACCGCGACGGCCGCCCCTTCACCGAATCCGAGCAGGCCCTCGCCCACCAGGCCACCGACGAAGCGCTCGAAACCCTGATCTTCGCGTACAGGCTCGGCCTCGCCCAGGGCCTCGGCGACGACCCGGCCCGCGTTGTCCGCGTCCTCCTGCACTGGTACGCGCGCAACCTCCCCGACGGCACCGCCCGCGAGGACATCGTCGCCGCCATGACGGACGAGGACCGCGCCGATTACGGGCGCCTGAGCTACTGGGCCCGCACCGGCATCCGCCCCGAGGTCGTCGCGCTGCTGCTCGACGCCGACCTTCCCGCGTTGATCGCCACCAAGACCTGGACCCACCGCGACGGCCGCCCCTTCACCAAGGCCGAACAGACCCTCGTCAGCACCTGCACGGACCGGGAGAGGGAAGCCGTCCTCGCACAGATCAAGCTCGAACTCGACTTCGACACCGAACAGGAAGCCGATGCACCCCGCGCCCTCGACGCCCTGCTCACCAAGTACTACGGCCACCTCCCCGACGGCACCCTGATCCCCGACCCCGGCGCCGCCATGACCGACGAGGACCGCGCCGAGTACGAAAACCTCGTCTACGTCCTCGCGCCCGAACCCGGAGACACCCTCGCCCACGGAGAGGACTGACCTCCAACCACCCCCGGCCGGTCGGACAGCGGCCAGGCCAAGGTGTCGATGTGATGTCCTCAGCGGCGGTCGGGAACTTCCCGGCCACCGCAGGTCTTGTGGTCCCTTGCATCACGCCACCGTGTCGGAAGGGACCACATGACCGACTACGATCCCGACTTCCCCGCCCACGACCATCGCCCCGTCGTCCGCGCTGTCCCCCACCCCGGCGAACTCGACGCCCGCGGCATCCCCATCACCTGCGCCCACTGCCACGCCCGCCGCGACTGGCTTCTGCTCAACGTCCTCCACCAGGTTTTCGTCCGCTGCCACTGCGCACACGAGTGGGAGGAACCCGACCTCACCCGCGCCTACTTCGACCAGCACTACACCGAACCCGAATACGAGTGGGACGACTTCGACACCGCCATGCGCGCACTCGCCTTCGACGGACTCCTCGCTGGGACGATCTGGCCGACAGACTGCTGACGAGAACACGGAGGCGGGCGCTCCGGCCGACTCGCTCGTCGGCCGGAGCGCCGCCTACGCCGGTGGGAGCACCTTCGCCACGACCTCCTGAATCCGCGAGCGTACTTCGGGGTTGGCAGTTGCCAGAGCCGTCGTGCCGGAGACGATGAGGGACCACATCGCGGTCTGCGCCAAGGCGGGGTGGCGCGCGATGGGAGGAATCAGGGGGACCAGCCAGGCCGCGGCGAACCACAGGGCGGCCGGGACGACCCTGGCCCGTACACGAGACACGAGGCCAGGAGCGGCGGCAGGTGGAGGAGCCGTCGCCAGCAGCGCGGCCCGGTCACCGCGTGCGACCAGCAGCATGCCTCGCACCAGGGACTCGACCACGGCTGTCACCTCTGCTTCGGACCTCGCCCTCACCAGGTCGGCCTTCAACAGCCGGATTCCTTCGGCGATGCGGTCGGCCTCAACACGCAACTCCTTGCGAAGCTGCCCGTCCGCGGCATCGGTCCGATCGGTGAGGGCGAGACAGCGAGCGGCGTCGACCGCAAGTGTCTCCACAGCCTCGGCCCATCGGCGGCAAGCAGCCGACGAGCGCCACGTGCTGCGCTCGCTGTGGATCCGGTGGGCGACCCAAACGATCCGGACGACCAGGGCGTCGTACGAATGACACTCCTGACTGACCTTGCGCCGATGAACCATCAGGCGCCATATCAGAAGGGGAAGTTCGACGACTATGACGATCACGAGCGCGGCGCGGCCGATCTGCGGAAACAGCCACGGCGACACCCACTGCTTCGGCGCTCTGAACACCATGACCCAGGTGAAGGTGGTCAGGCCGGTGGCCAAGGCGACGGCGATCCGGGCCGTGAGAACCCGGTACCGAACGCTGGGCAGCCACAGCGCAGCTCCGAACGTCCAGACCAAGGCGACGATCAAGGCGGAGGCGCGCGGGTTGCCTCCCATCACGACGAGCAGCGGCGGCAGGGCGATAGGGACGAGCCAGGGAGACAGCCACTGGTAGTAGAGACGGTGCCCGACCGCGACACGTTTTTCGATCGCGGTTCGGACCGGGGAGAAAGCGTCCCGGTCGGAGGCCGAGGAGCCCACCAACGGGACCAGGGCCCGCGCCATCCTCATCACCGAGACCAGTTCCTGGCTGCGGCGCCGCGTCACCGCCCTCCCTGTCGCCCAGCTTTCCGTGGTTGCCCGGACAGCCGTCCAGCTCATCTGATTCTCCTTCATCCTCGAACAGCCGCATGGCTCTACGGCGTAGGTGTGCCCGGGCATTTTGGTAGACGAACTGCAGGTCGGCGCTGTCGCGAATCGCCATCCCCGTGGTGGTCTCGCCGGTAGGCTCTCTGCATGGTGACTGCTGAACCGAAGGTGTCGCTCACGGGCATCAAGCCGACCGGAGAACCGCACCTCGGCAACTACATCGGGGCCATCAAGCCGGCCCTGGAGCTGGCCGGTGGGGCCGAGTCGATCTACTTCATCGCTGACTACCACGCGCTGACGTCGGTACGCGATCCGGAGTTGCTCGGCCGCTGGACCCGTTCGGTGGCAGCCACCTGGCTCGCGGCGGGGCTGGACCCCGAGCGCACGATCTTCTACCGCCAGTCCGACGTCCCGGAGATCTTCGAACTCCACTGGGCGCTCTCGTGCTTCAGCGCCAAGGGACTGATGAACCGTGCCCACGCTTACAAGGCGGCGCGGGACCGCAACCGCGAGGCCGGGGTCGAGGATCTGGACGCCGGGGTCAACATGGGGCTGTTCAACTACCCCGTGCTGATGGCCGTGGACATCCTGATCATGGAGGCGGACCTCGTCCCGGTCGGCAAGGACCAGTTGCAGCACGTGGAGTACGCGGCGGACATCGCCGGCGCGTTCAACGCCGTCTACGGAGACGCCTTCCGGCTGAAGATCCCGAAGGCCGTCGTGCCGACCGAGGACAGCGGCCGCACCCTGCCCGGTACCGACGGCCGGAAGATGAGCAAGTCGTACGGCAACACGATCCCGCTGTTCGCGCCGGAGGCGGAGCTGCGGAAGACCGTGCGCCGGATTCCGACGGACAGCACGCCGGTTGAGGCGCCCAAGGATCCTGACGCCTCCTCGGTGTTCCAGCTGCTCTCCCACTTCGCCGATCCGGCGACGACGGCCGAGGTCCGCGCGCGGCTGGAGGCTGGCGGCATGGGCTGGGGCGAGCTGAAGGACAAGCTGTACATCGTCCTGAACGAGCAGCTGGGCCCGCTGCGCGAGCGGTACGACGCGCTGATGCAGCCGGGCAGCGAGTTGGAGGAACTGCTGGCGATCGGCGCGGCCAAGGCGCGCAGGCGGGCCCAGCCGGTGCTGGAGCAGGTGCGGAAGGCGATCGGGATCGGCGGCTGATCCCCCGGTCTGTCAGCTTCTGGAGGCCACGGTCTGAGCGACCTGGTCGGCTGCGTGCCAGGCGGTGGTCCACTTGCCCGGCAGACAGACGACCAGGTTCGCGACCTGCCCCCAGCTGGCAGGCGGATGACGGAGATCGACCACGACCGCCGACGGGTCGGGTCCGGTACCTATCGGCTCCGCGACCTGACCCCATTGCAGACGGACCCGCTCTGCGGGCAGACCCGGCCACCGCGCCGACAGGGCCGCCGCGATCCGGTAGTGCTCGACGGCGTCGTCGGCAGGACCGCCGGGACGTCCGGGAAGTGCGACACGGAGTTCGTTGCGCTGGGGGCTTACGGCGAGCAGGTCGCCGTCGAGCCAGTAGGTGAGCGGGAGTCGGGGGACCGGTCCCTCCAGGACGCCGTACGGCAGGTTGCCGATCGCCAACGGGTGCTGGATGCCTAGCAGGTCGAGCAGATGAACCGTGCGGTGGCCGGCCGCCAGTACGAGGGTGTCGGGCCGGTAGTACCCGGCATCCGCGCTCCACAGGACCACTTCGGTCCCGGAGAGGACCGGCGCGCACGACGCCGGACGGGCGAAGCCGACCCCGCGGGTCGCCGCGTGCGCGATGGTCTTGGAGTGCACGGCGGCCATGTCCACCGAGAGGTCGGGCAGGGCGAAGGCGGCGGCAGGGGCGACGGACGGCTGAACTCCGTAGCCGTCCAGTTCTGCAGCGGACAGTGGTCGTGCGGGGATCCCGATGTCGGACCACGCCTGCGCGTAGCGCTCGACTTCGCTGTGCGAGCCGAAGAGGGCCAAGCCCGGCGCAAGTCGGACGTCCTCGCCGATCAGACCGGACCAGCGGGAGCGGTGCTGCCAGCAGGCGGCCGCAACCTCGGGGAGCACGGGGGCGTAGACGGCTCCCGAGTGGAGTTGGCCGAAGTTCTGCAGGGACGCGCCGGCGGCGCCGTCGCCGTGGCAGCGGACGTGGTGCCCTTCCTCGGCCAGCCGGGTGGCGGCGGTGAGTCCGGCGAAGCCGGTGCCGAGAACGACGGTGTCAGGGGTACTGCTCATCGTCTTCCTTCGATCGGGCGGGCTGATCACCCGCGATGACGGTCCGGGCGCGGGGCATGTCCAGGTACCTCTCGAAGGCGCGGACGAGCCGTTCGGGCGCGCCGTGGTGGTCCACCCCGGCGCGGACACGGGGCGGCAGGAGCGCGAGCCGTTCGCGGCTGGCACGCCGGTGCACGGTCGGGCTGTTCCGGCCCACCGTGCGGGAGAGGACGAGCGAGCCCAGTGCGCTGGGCAAGCCGGCGATCCCGCGGCGGACGTACGGTTGCGGATCACCTCCTCGAACGACCCACAGCGAGCGTCGCGCCGGGTGGTGGCCGACGGTTTGCAGAGCTGCTGCGGCAGCCTCGTAGGTGCAGCTGTTGCCGGCGACCGCGCCCGGTTGGTCTCCGGACCGTTCGGGCTTGGCGGTGCCGACGAGTTGGGGCAGCAGAACGAGGTCGACGGCTTCCAACCGCGCGTAGTGGAGAGCCTGTTGACGCTTGGCCCTGCCGTAGGGCGTCTGGAAGCCCAGTGGTGCCAGTGCGGCCGTCGTGCCTGCGGCCAAGACCCGGACCGCATGTCCCTCAACGGCCAGCAGCCGACGGGTTCGTACCGTGAAGGTGGTGGCGGCAGAGATCGACCGTCGCATCGAGACGACGCTCGTCCGGTCGAGGACGAGATCGACGAGGACGACCTCCCCCGCACCGCCCAGCAGGTCTAGCAGCCGGTCCTGCACCGATGCCCACCGGGCGGCAGCAGTCAGGTCCGCGCAGACCCAGCCGTCCGGCGGCGAGTCGTCGGCAGGGTTTCGGGAAACGCCGATGACTCGGTGCCCCTGCGCGCGGAGCATCGTCAGGAGGTGCCGACCGAGACGGCCGGCACCTCCCAGCACGACGAACGTCTGACCTGCGGTCACCGGCCGCACTCCCGCCAGATCCTGGCGAAGGTGGAGAACGTCTCGGCGAACCGGTGCTTGGCCAGCTCCCACCCGGTGGCCTCCTGTCGCCTGCGCCGGAATGCCGCCCGCGCCTGGTCGATCTCCACCATGGTCCAGCCGCTGCTCAGTTCGATCGCCGAGAGCAGGGGACGCTGGCTGGCCTCGTCGTCGGCGAGGACACGGGCGGCGATCTCCTCGTCCGCCATGCCGAGGTGGATGCCCGAAGCGGGGATGCTCTTGGACATCTTGGGGTAGCCGCCCAGGCCCTCCAGGACGCGGAAGTAGAGCGCCCCGAGCTCGACCTGCCAGCCGAGGCTCAGCTCGCCAGCCTCCCGCTGCCGGTCGAGGACGAGTCGCGACAGCTCGGTGAAGTAGCTCTCCTCCAGACCCGAGAGCATCAACACGCGGGCGGCGCCTTCCTCAGCGGGGCCGAGGATGTCCGCGACGGTGTAGAGCGCGTCCACGGTGAGACCGACTTCGCCCCCGAGCAGACCGTGGTCCTGGTAGAGCTCGACCAGGTCCTCGTGGTGGTCGAGGAAGTCCTGGCGGCTGAGGAACCGGGCGATGCGCCCGCACCGCACGAGGTTGGCGGTGTCGGTGTGCGAGCGCATCCGGACCGGCGCGAACTCGGCTTGCGAGTCCAGGCCGATCGCCCGCATGAAGCTGAACATCTGGTCGCGGACGGCGGTGAGCTGGTTCCACGGCACGTTGCGGGAGTTCCACGCGCCCAGCTCGGAGACGACCACGGTCATCGGCACCCGCAGGTGGCGCTGCAGCTCGATCACCCCGAGCATCACCGACAGGGTGCCGGCGGTCGGGGCGTTGGTCGGTCCGAATCCGGTCACGACGGCCAGCGGGCGGTCGGAGTCGAGGGGGAGGACGTCCTGCAGCCGGTCGTGGTGGGTGAACCGGCGGGTGAGGGGGCCGAGCGTCCTGCCGACCCAGTTCTCGTTGACGGGCAGCGGTTGCGGAGTCATCGGAGGCCTTTCGAGGCGGCGGTGCGGAGACGGGGAAGGAGCCGCTCGGCGCGGCCGTCCAGGCGGGCCTCCCGGACCAGCTGGAGGGCCTCGTCGTCAGCGACTCCCGGGTGCGCGGCGGCGAGGATCGCGGCGGCGTTGCGCTCGACCAAGTCCGTGACGGCCGGGTCGCCGTCCGGGCGGAGGGACTCGACCAGGGCAGCCGCGTTGGTGGCGTGGTCGGTGCGGTGCCTCACGGCCCGCCGCCACGGACCGGTGGCACCGTCACTGTGCTGACTGACGAGTTGGACAGCTCCGTGTTGCAGTACCGCGCTGGTGCTCGTCCCGAACGAGGCGAGTTCGTCGATCCGTTGCCCGGGCCCGATCCAGGTCGTGACGACCCGGCCGCGGGCGATGTCCGGGCGCGCCGAATGGATGCCCGACGCGGCGGTCCGCACGTCGTCGTGGGCCAGCCCGTGAAGGAACGCGTCGGCCGACACGACCAGGGTCGCGGCCGGCATGAAGAAGCTCATCGGGCTGAGGAAGTCGAACCGGCCGTCGTAGCGGGCCGCGTAACGCGGGCAGAAGGACGCGTAGTCGACGAAGGCGATGCCGTACGTGGCCGTGAACTCGGGGATGCGGGCGGGATCGGTCAGCGAGGGCACGCCGAGCGCGGCCAGGACGTCGGACGCGCCCGAGACGGCCGAGACCGACGACGAGGTGCCCTTGACGACGTTCGCACCGCTGGCGGCGGCCAGCAGGGCGGCGGCCGTGGAGACGTTGAACGTCTTGAAGGTCTCCTTCCCGCTGCCCGAGACGGTCACCGTGCCGTCCGGCACGACCACCGGATCGACCAGGAACTCGGCGAGCGTGTCGTCGAACGCGACGACCTCGGCCCAGACCTGGGTGAGCAGGGCCGGGGTGAGGCCGTCGCCGTCGAGCAAGCGGCGGGCCCAGTCGCGCCAGCTCTCGTCGGCTTCGGCCCCTTCACCGCGAAGGGCCTCTGCGAACTGCTGCGTGTCCACCGAGCCGGAGCCGTCGGGGGTTCCGGGAGGCGTGGTCGTCCTGCGAACCTGACGCGGAATGAAGGGAGTTGACTGTACATCTGAGCGTGATGCGGGATGGAACATGGTGCGGCCTCCAGTTCGTTCGTACCGGTGGGCACTGTTGCCACGGACATCACAGCGGGCCTAGCGTGATCGCTGTATCACTCCGAGTTGTCGAGGCCGTTCGCCGTCCCGCTCAACGTGACTTCAACATCCGCTTACACATGGGATCGCCGACCTCGGACCTAGGCTCGGAATCATGCTGACGAACCGTGAGCTGGTGGGGGACTTGAGCAGGGACCGATCGGGCTGGCGGCCCGAGAAACTGCGGGAGATGCGAGAAGCCCACGGGCTCACCCTGGAGGCGGCCGGCGAACGGCTCCGTGAGACCGCGCGCCGCGCAGGACTCTCCGCACCCGCCGCCAACTTCCAGACGCTGTGGCAGCACGAACAGGGCGAAGTCTTTCCCGGGCCGCACTACCGGCGCGCGTACTGCCTGCTCTACCGGGCGACCGAGCCCGAGCTCGGCTTCCGCAAGGCGCTCCCGGCCGAGCAGGTCGGTCATCAAGTCGCCGACTTAAGAGAGCAGTTGGAGAGCGAGCACGTCCAGGCTGTCACCCGGGCGCTCAAGCACCTGGTGCCCACTTCGGCGAAGGGCGGCATCCAGGGCGCCCAACAACGAATCCTCGACGCCTGGCGCCGTCGGCACACCGGTGGCGACCCGAACCAGCCCTCACTCCTGCTGATCGGTGGATTCGCTGGAAGCGGTAAGTCCGAATTCGCCAAGTTCATATCCCAGTTGACCGGTTGGCCGCTCCTCGACAAGGACCCGCTCACCCGGCCGCTGGTGGAGCGCCTGCTGACCGAGCTCGGCTGCGACCCCAACGACCGGCAGTCCGAGACCTACCGGACCGAGGTCCGGCCGCTGGAGTACCAGTGCCTCATGGAGTCGATCCTCGCCAACGTCGAGTGCGGCATCTCCACCGTGGCCACCGCCCCGTTCATCAGCGAGATGACCGATCCGGTGTGGATGCGGCGCCTGACCAACCGCTGTGCGGCGCACCAGGTGGAGGTCACGCCGATCTGGCTGGAGTGCGACGCGGACTCCATGCGCGAGTACATCGCCTTCCGTTCCGCCGCCCGCGACGCCTGGAAGCTCAGCAACTGGACGAACTACGTCGACGGGATCGACCTCGACCTCCGCCCGGTCGTCCCGCACCTCGTCGTCGACAACCGCTACGGATCGGCCATCGCGGTCGCCGACCAAGCCCGATACGCCCTGGGAGTGGCACGCGCATGAAGACCGGGATCATCCTGTACGGACCGCCGGCCAGTGGCAAGGACACCATCACCGCGGCCCTCATCGAGCAGGACCCACGGCTGGCCCAGTTCGCGCGACTCAAGATCGGCGGCGGCCGCAGCCAGGGCTACCGGATGGGCACCCCCGACCAACTCCACCAGCTCGAAGCCAGCGGCGGCGTCATCTACCGCAACGACCGCTACAACAACACCTACCTGATCGATCGACCGGGCCTCGACGCCGTCTTCACCGCCGGTCGAATCCCGATCATCCACCTCGGCCAGATCGCCGGCATCGACGCCCTCACGACGGGCTACCCGGCATCCTGGCTCACCGTGCAGCTCTCGTGCCCACGGCACGTGACCGAGCAGCGGTCCGCCCTGCGCGGCGACACCGACACCCCGGCCCGCCTCGCCGCCTGGGACGCCACCGAAGCCGACGTCCTGGCCCACCCCTCCGTAGGGTGGGACCTCCGTCTGCGGACTGACCGGCAGTCGATCGAGGAGTCCGCGCAGGTCATCATCGAGGCGCTGAAGCCAGCCGATGAGCCGGTCTTCTAACGGCGTTCGTGGAGATGGTCCAGTGCGTCCACCAGGCTGAGTTCCGCATCCCGCGCACCCTCCCAACGGAGAAGTGCCTCGGCCGCGCCGCGCATCGGCTCACCCGGCAGCCCGCACTCCTCCAGCAGTTCGGCGGCCTCCACCAGCTCGGGCGCCCAACGCCAGGCCCGGCCAGCTGTCTTGGGAATGTAGCCGGTCTCCACCAGGTAGCTCCCCGAACGACCGGAGGCGATCTCCAGCAGCTCGTCCTCGACACCGTGGTCGGCCGCCAGCGCGTACGACAGCGCCGCGAGCACCCGGGACGCCTTCTGATAGCTCGTGTACGAGAGCTTGAGCGCGCTGGCCTGTCCGAGCTCGGCTCCGAGGACACGGGCGCGTACATCGGTGCCGGCGAAGAGCCGCACCATCTGGTCGACCGCCTGCTCGGGGCCGGACAGGAACAGGCGGGGCTGCTTGCCGCCACGCGGAGGCGAACCCACCACCGAGCCGTCCACGACCGTCGCTTCAGGCAGCGCCGACGCGATCCGCTTGACCCGTTCCGGGGTCACGGCGTTCGCTTCTACGTAGACCCCTCCGTAGCCGTGCTCCGCGACCTCGGCGGCAACCTGCTCGGCAGCGGCAGGTGGGCAGACGGAGAGCAGGATCTCGCACCGCGGGACCAACTCGCCGAGGCTCGGAACCTCGGTGAGGCCGGCCTCGACCGCGCGACTCCGGGTGGCCTCGCTCCGGCCCGCAGAGCACCAGAGGACAGTCGTCCCTGCCTGGCGTATCTGCGCCGCGACCGCTGCACCCATGCTGCCCGGGTGCAGCATTCCGACCACCGGCCGACCGCTGTTCATGCGTGAACCCCGTTCATCCCGAGCAACAACTCGATGGCTTCGCTGGCGTCCGAGACGACGTGATCCGCTTCGACAGCGTTGCCGTTACCACCGGACACCCAGATCGTCCTCAGACCGGCAGCCCGCCCACCGGCCACGTCCTTCTCGGGGCTGTCGCCGACCATCCACCCGCCGGAGAGCCCGTCGGCTCCCAGGAGGCGGGCCGCCTCCGTGAAGATGCCGATCTCCGGCTTGCGGATGCCCACCTCCTCCGAGACGCACACGGCGTCCACCCTCCGATCGATCCCGGTCCTCGCGAGCTTGGCCCGCTGTATGTCGCCGGCACCGTTGGTCACGACCGCCAGCCGCCAACCGGCCGCGCGCAGTTCCTCCAGGCCGGACAGAACCGCAGGTGGGCAGGTCACGGCGGCTGCCATGCCGCTGCAGTAGTGCTGCCACAACTCCTCTGTCGGAGCGGAGAGGGCGAACTCACTGCGCAGGCGGTCGAAGTCGCTCCGGTAGGCGCGCTCGTACATCGCGTCCAGCAGCCACTCCTCGATGTCCTCGGCGAAGCCGAGGTCGGAGCAGAAGCTGCGAATGCACACCCGGAACCCCTGCGTGCGATCGACGAGGGTGTCGTCCAGATCGAAGAAGGCGAGTCGCTGCACGGCGGCAACTCTACTGCGGGCAAGGACGGTTGTTCTGGCCTGGAGCAACGATGCCCTTCCCGGAGGAGCGTCGGGAATCGAGCAACCCACCCGACCTCGACATCCTGCGCGTCGAAGTCGGCTCCACCTTGTCCGCCGACAAGGACGCCAGGTACTCGCGGGCGACCAGGCTCGTCCCCGACATCCTCGCCCAGGCCCAGCGCGCTGTCCGTGCCTACGACGGCGACGACCGGCTGAAAGCCAAGGCCCTGCTCGCGATGGCGTACCAGGGCGCGGCCATGGTCCTGACGAAGATAGGGGAAGCCGATCTCGCCTGGATGGCCGCCGATCGCGGTCTGGCTGCCGCGAAGGAGTCGGGCGACCTCGTCGTCACGGGTTCGCTCTTCCGATCGGTCTCCCACTGCCTCCTTGCCAGCGGCCGTCTCACCGCAGCGCGGGATCTGGTGGCGGACTCAGCGGGCTATCTGGAGAGTGGCCTTGCGGACGCCTCGCCCGCGTACCTGTCGATCTACGGGACGCTCTTCCTCGTCGGCGCGGTGACCGCCGCCCGGCTCGACGACCGGGCCACGGTGAGCACCTTCCTCGCCGAAGCGGACCAGGCCGCACAGCGCCTCGGTCACGACGCCAACCACATGTGGACGGCCTTCGGGCCGACCAACGTCGCCATCCACCGCATCTCAACGGCCATGGAACTGGGCGATGTCCAGGTCGCGACGGACCAGGGGCCGCGCGTGGACTCCTCCACCCTGCCGCTCAAGCGGCGTGTCCGCCACACCCTCGAAGTAGCCCGCGCCTACAGCGCGCAGAACCGCACGGACGAGGCCCTCGCCCTGATACTCGACGCCGAGGAACTGGCCCCGGAGCAGGCCCGCTACCACTTCATCCCACGACACCTGGTGATCACCTGGGTCCGGCAGCAGCGCGGCAAGCCGAGCCACCAGCTTGCGGGCGTGGCCCAGCGGCTGCGCATCGTGGGGTAGTCCGGCGGGGACGGCTACAGTCATGGTCATGAGCGACTTCGACGCACCCGAGGCCGTTGCCCAGCCGCGCACCGCCGCCGGCGTGCTGTTCTTCGACGAAGCTGGCCGCGTGCTCCTAGTGAAGCCCACGTACAAGCCGGGTTGGGAGATCCCGGGCGGCTACCTCCACCCCGGCGAGACCCCGAGCGAGGGCGCGGCCCGAGAGGTCAAGGAGGAGCTCGGTATCACCCCGCCCATCGGCCGCCTCCTCGTCGCAGACTGGGCACCCCACCCGACCGAGGGCGACAAGCTGCTCTTCGTCTTCGACGGGGGCATCCTCCCCGTAGAAGAGCGAGCTCAGATCAACCTGGACGGAGTGGAGATCGGCGAGTACGCCTTCCAGACCGCTGACCAGATCGACGAGCTCCTCATCCCTCGCCTGGCCCGGCGGGTCCACGCCAGCCTTGACGCCCGATCTCGCTCGGCGACCTCCTACCTGGAGCACGGAACGCCTCGCCTCTGACCAGGCGCCCGGGGCGTCCTCAGAATGCCCAACTCGGCCTCCAACAGCCTGACCTCTCCTGGCGAACACTTCTTGAGCGCCCTGGCTACCGACCCGCACCTGACGAGTACAGCGCTGCTCCGCCGAAGCGCCACGCGAAACGCAAGTGCGGTCCCGAACATCACGATGCCAAGAGTGGCGTCCCAGGACCCGCTGGCCACGCCACCACCCGCTGGGCCAGGCCCGCATACGAGCCAGGTACACGTGCCGGTCGTCAGTTCAGAAGGTCAGCCGCGGACGAGGGCAGCCGCAAATGCCGCCCCTGGGCGGCCATTGCCCGCATTAACGCGTAGGCGTCCTGTGCACTGATATCCCCGTTCACAGCCGCGATGGCCATGAGATCAATTGTCTCGCGGGTGGTGATGCCCTTGAGTCGTGCGTATCTGAGCGCCTCGTTGTCATCCGAGATCCACCACGAGCCCGCGAACTCCCCGAGGTTCAGAATGACGTGGCAGGTCTCCGCTTCGCCGAGGTGCTTCAGCGGCTCGTCGTCGGTGCCGCCGAAGACCGTGCGGCGGATGCGGTTGATCTGTTGGACATCGACGTCACTGGTGATCTCGATTGGCTCGCCGAGCCAGCCGTCAGCTGCGACGTTGCCGAGGGAGGGCAGGACGGATGCTGACCGGTGCGCTTCGTAGGCGACTGCGGCGGTCCACCGTCCGCGATCGTCGAGTACTGCCTTGAGCAGATCGAGTCGCTCCACCGAGGCAAAATTGCACAGCACCGTGTTGTCAGGGAAGAAGTAGGCGTTCACGAGGAGCTGGAAGCCTCGCTTCCCGTTTCCAGATCGCGCCTGAGCGCGTCAACGTCCCTGCCAAGAAGGCCAGCGTACGGGCGGAGCGTGGCCTCGCCCGTCTCATAGGCTGCATAGGTGTCGCGCACGAGGAGTCCCGGGGGTCTTGTGCTGCTTGTGGTGACGGTTCGTCGGGCGAGCTCCTCACCGCGGCCAGCCAGGGCTGCCGCATTGGCCGAGCTGATGGCCTTGTAGCGCTCGCAGGCGCCGGCGTCGATCAGACGAAGGTTCAGCAGCCGATACGCGAGAGCCGAAGGGGTCACCATCCAGTCGCAGGCCAGAGCGGCAAAAGATGCCTCGGTGAGACCGGTGGTGCCGACGGCCTGGCGCATGTCCTCTTCTGGCATGAGGAAGGCTGCGGCGAAGGCGTTGGCTTGGATCTCGCTCGGCTCCTTGGCATACGCCTTGTCAAATACGTCGTTGTCGAGGTGCAGCTCTTGGTTGTCGCCTGCCAGCAAGTGACCAAGTTCGTGGGCCAGAGTGAACCGCTGCCGAGAGGGGAGGTGGCAGGTAGCGAGCACAATGATCTTCGCCTCGCTTGACGCGGCAGCAAGCCCGTCGAAGTCGGGGCCCACCTCGACGACCGCCACGTCGACTCCGAACACCTCCTCCACCAGCTTCGGGAGGTCCTCCTGTTGTACAGACAGGCCGCGGCGAGCTACAGCACCCAGTGCGTTCGTGGCCAGACGGCGACCCCGCTCCGTCCAGTTTCCTGCAGCGGGCCCCTGGAGCACAGGCTGCCACGGCTGCGGGAAACCAACAGCTGCCATGTCTGATCTGAGCGTGCTGTATCGCCTCGCGGCGCGGATCGCCTCGCCGGCGCTACCGCCGGTGGTCCGCGCTGCCAGAGCCAGCGGAGGCTCCTCCCCGGTGATCAGCCAGTCGACTGTCACGGTGCACAGCTCGGCGATACGCGCCAGGTCAAGCGACGAGAAGCGGCGACTGCCGCTCAGGGACTTGGACAGTTTGGAGTCGTCGAGCCCGATTCGGAGGCCGAAATCGCGTTGACTCAGCCCCGATGCCTGGATCAGCTCGCGTACGCGGTCGGGGGTGTTCGGCATGCAAGCCATGCTAGCAGGACTGTTTGCGAAAATCGAAAAACAGCGCGAGGATGATGGGGCACATGGGCCGTCGTACTCTTCCGCTGGTTTGCTCCAGAGATGGTCCCGGCTCGGGCATGATCAGGTGGCAAGCAGCGGTGGTAGCGAAGGGGCACCCGATGGCGGTTGTATCTGACGAGCAGGTGCAGCGGGGCCCGCGCACCGTGCAGCCTGCGGCCCTGCCGCAGGTCCCCGAACCGGGGCAGGTCGTCAATGTTCGGGGCTCCACCTGGGCTGTGACCGATGTGCGCCAGCAGGGCTTGCCGCGCAGCCCCGCCGACGAGGGCACTGCGCAGCTCACCCACGTGGTCAGTCTCCAGTCCCTCGAAGAGGACCGCCTGGGCGAGGAGCTCCCGGTGGTCTGGGAGCTGGAGGTCGGGCACACCGTCGCGCCCGATCAGGGTCTGCCGGAGACCATCGCAGTCGACGGCTTTGATGATCCGAACACGCTCGCCGCGTTCGTTGACGCCGTACGTTGGGGCGCGGTCACCTCCGCTGACGCCGACTCGTACCAGGCTCCGTTCCGCAGCGGCGCCAACGTCGAGGCGTATCAGCTGGAGCCACTGCGCCGCGCGCTCCAGTCTTCCCGCACGAACCTGCTGCTCGCCGACGACGTGGGTCTGGGCAAGACCATCGAGGCCGGCCTGGTCATTCAGGAGCTGCTGCTGCGGCACCGGGCTCGCTCGGTTGTCATCGTCTGCCCGCCGAGCCTTGCGCTGAAGTGGCGGGACGAGATGCGGGAGAAGTTCGGCCTGGACTTCGTGATCGTCAACAGCGAGCTGATGTCGCGGGTGCGGCGCAGCCACGGGCTGAACGTGAACCCGTTCCGGCTCTTCCCTCGGGTGATTGTGAGCCTGTCGTGGCTGCCGACGGTGCGTGCGCAGCGTCTGCTGCGCACGATCTACGCTGACGCACGAGACACGGCTACGGCCCGGCGATTCGCGTTCGATGTGCTCGTTGTCGATGAGGCCCACCATGTCGCGCCTGCTGGTCCGAGCGCGGCGCACGGGCATCGCGGGTACGCCGTGGACAGCCAGCGCACAGTGGCTACGCGCGAGCTGGCCGAGCGGTGCGAGCACCGCCTGTTCCTGTCGGCCACCCCGCACAACGGCTACCCGGAGTCGTTCACCGCGCTACTGGAGATGATCGACGGTCGGCGGTTCAGCCGCGGTGCCCTCCTTGACGAGAGAGCACTGCGCGAGGTGACCGTGCGTCGGCTGAAGACTGAGCTGAGGGACAAGGGCTTCAAGACCCGGCAGCTGAAGACCATCCCGTTCACTCCGGACGACGACGAGCAGCAGCAGTTCGCGGATCTGGAGCGCCTCCTCGCCGAGAGCGCCCGCGCCAACGGCAAGAAGCGCTCGGGTGACATCGTGGCGATGCTGCTGAAGAAGCGTTTCCTGTCCAGCCCATGGTCGTTCGCCCGCACGCTGGAGCTCTACGAGCAAGCCGCCGCAACGGGTCGGCTGCCGGATCTGGATGACGAGGACGACTACTACGAGGAAATCCTCGGCAGCCAGCAATCGGACGAGGAGGAGGGCCGGGAAGACCATCCGGAGTTCACTGCCCTGCGGCAGAGCAAGGGATCCGATCCGCTGATGGCCGCGAGCCCCCAGGAGATTTCCGCCCTGGTCTCGTGGGGTCGGCGTTTCGAGCACCGGCCCGATTCGCGTCTGACGGCGCTGATCGGCTTCCTCGACGCGATCTGCCGTCCGGACGGCAGCACCTGGACGAATGAGCGGGTGGTGGTGTTCACCGAGTACGCCGCCACCTTGGACTGGATCGCCGACGTGCTCACCCAACGCGGCTACGGCGAAGTGCTAGCCACCATCCAGGGATCCACGCCCACTGAGGAACGGGAGGAGATCCGCGCGCGCTTCACCGAGGACCCAAGCAAGGAGCGCGTGCGGGTGCTTGTCGCCACCGACTCGGCCGGCGAGGGCATCGACCTGCAGACGTACTGCCACCGGCTGGTCAACTTCGACGTCCCGTTCAACCCCTCCCGGCTTGAGCAGCGAATCGGGCGTATCGACCGCTACGGCCAGTACCACACGCCCGAGATCTACCACTTCGCGCCCGACTCGACCTCGGCGACCTATGCCGCGGACATGGACTTCATGCGCCGCATCGCGGAGAAGGTCGGCAACGTCGCCCACGACCTCGGCTCGGTCAACCAGATCATCGACGGCGAACTGCAGGAGCAT
Source organism: Kitasatospora sp. NRRL B-11411 (assembly GCF_000721345.1). Classification (NCBI taxonomy): domain Bacteria; kingdom Bacillati; phylum Actinomycetota; class Actinomycetes; order Kitasatosporales; family Streptomycetaceae; genus Kitasatospora; species Kitasatospora sp. NRRL B-11411. The sequence goes on from NZ_JOGH01000016.1 coordinate 42,878, forward strand.
TTCAGCCCAACCACGGCCACCCGCAAGAGCCGGGCCACCGACCGCGAGAGCGGCGACGCGATCATCACCCGAGCGCTGGCGGGCGGCATCGAGCTCAACCGCCGCCTCACCGAGCTGTCCCACACCTACGACCAGCGCAAGCTGGAAATGCACCTGACTCCCGGCAACGCCCGTCGCGTCGTGGACGCAGCTCTGGCGCTCACCGCACAGCCGCCGTTGATCGAGATCGGCGACGACCGCAGCGATGCAAGGGTGTTCGAGATCCCCTCGCTCGGGTCTGCGTGGCAACACGCCCTCGACGGGCTCGACACCCGCCTGAACCCTGGTGTCCTGCGCCCGATCACCTTCGACGACAAGGCTGCTCAGGACCGCACCGATCTGGTGCACGTGCACCTCGGCCACGCGCTGATGCAACGCTCGGCCCGGCTGCTGCGCAGCGCGCTGTTCAGCGTTGACTCCCCGGTGCACCGGGTCACCGCGGTCGTGGTCGAAGACCTGCCGCAGTCATGCGTGGCCGCCGTCTCCCGGCTGGTCCTGGTCGGGCGCGGCGGCCTGCGGCTACACGAGGAGGTTTTCCTAACCGGGATCCGCCTGCGCGGCCAGGCCATGGCCGAGGCCAAGGTGGAGGAGGTGCTCGACCAGGCCCTGGACGCGGAGCACCTGACCCTGGCTGACGAGGGCGTGCGAGTCACGCTCGCCCAGCTGTGGGACGCGGAGGACTCTCGGCTGCGGACCCGCTTGCTCAATGCTGTGGCGCGCAGGGCCGAGTCCCACCAGGAGCGGGTCACCGAGGCGCTGCGCACCCGCCAGACCTCGGATGTCTACCGTGCCCGGGAGATCTTCGCGGCCTTCCGGATCAACTTGGAAGAGTCCCGCGAGCGGCTGGCGCGGGAGATCCAGGCCCAGGAGGAATTGCTGTTCACCGACGACCAGCAGACACAGCGCCGCCGTGACCTGCTGGCCATGGAGGACCGGCTGGCAAACCTCCATGAGGAGGAGCAGCGCGAGATCGCCGCGATCGGCGAGCGCTACGCCGACGTCAAACCGCACGTGGCCGCCGCGGCCGTGGTCTTCGCGCTGACCCTGGCCGACGCCGAAGCAGGGAGGGTCAAGTCATGAGGCGCAAGTCCGCCGGACCAACGCGGTCCACCGCCGACCTCCACCGCGCGTGGCTGGAACTGGTGGACGCCGACGGGCCGTTCCTGTCCGTCCCCGCCCTCAAACGCGTTTGGCAGCAGGGGATGCCGCAGCTCGGTGCCGACCAAGCGGCTCTGCTCAAGGACGCCAAGCCGGCGTTCGAGAAGGCATGGGAAGGCTGGGACCTGCACCGGGACGACCCGTCCGCGCTCGACCGCTACCGCGAGGCCCGCGATGCCTGGGTCGAACTGGTCCTGCGGAACATCTTCGGCTGGGGCGACCACTACACCACCGACCTGACCGGGGCCGCATTCGCCGAGGTGGCCGACGGCGTGCGGTCACCCAACTACGCCGTGACGGCGACGCCCACTGGAGCGCTCGCCTACGGCGGGACGATCGGCGCGCTCGTCCTCGTGGTCGACCCGGTGGACTCGCTGCGCGACCCACTGGACGACGGCTGGGCGACCAGCCCGATCGACCGCATGGAGGAACTCCTGCGGCATGGGAAAGTCCCCATCGGCGTCGTCACCGACGGACGTTGGTGGGCGGTCGTCAGCGCCCGCAAGGACACCATAGTCGCCTCCGGCATCGTCGATGCCCAGACCTGGATCGAGGAGCCCCAGACCCGCAACGCCTTCGTCGAACTGCTCCGGCTCCGGCGGCTGCTCGGCGGGCGGCCCGAGGACCGCCTGACCGAGCTGTTCGGCGAGTCGGTCGCCGCAGCCGAAGAGATCACCGAAGCGCTCGGCGTCCAGGTGCGGCGCGCGGTCGAGCTGCTCGTCCAGGCCCTGTCGGAGGCCGGCCTGGACGCCGTCCGCCACGGCGAGCCCGACCCCCTGCCGACGGACCGCGAGGAGGTCTACGAGGCCGCCGTGACGGTGATGATGCGCGTGGTCTTCCTGCTCTTCGCCGAGGAACGCGGCCTGCTTCCGCAGAGCCGGCTGTTCGCGATGGGCTACGGGATCAGCGACGAACTGGATGCCCTCGACCGCCGCGAACGCGAAGAGGGCGGCGAAACACTTGACGGCACCCACCTGACCTGGCACCGGCTGCTGGCAACCTCGCAAGCGCTCTCACATGGCGCCTCGTTCGAGGACCTGCGCCTGCCTTCTTACGGCGGCTCGCTCTTCGACCCCGACCGGTTCCCGTTCCTCACCGCACGCAGTCCCCGCGACACGCTGGCCATCACGGTCACCGACCGGGTCATGCTGGAGGTGCTGCGCGCGGTGCAGATGGCCCAGCTGCGGGGCGAGCCGGCGCGGCGGATCTCCTTCCGCGACATCGATGTCGAGCAGATCGGCTACATCTACGAGGGCCTGCTCGGCTACTCCAGTAAGGAGGTCGACGACAACGAGGTCACCGTCGGCCTCGTCGGCAAGGCCGGCGAGGAACCGGAGATGCCGCTCGCCGAGCTGGAGGCCCTGGCCGCCCGCTACCGCGACCCGGCTAAGCTGGCCGACGCCATCCTGGCCTGGGTCAAGGACCACCAGCCCGCCGCCAAACCGCCGTCCAAAACCGCGCTGGCCAAGACGATCCGCGGGAGCGAGGAGGTCGAGGACGCCGACCGCGCTCTGCGCGCCATCACCACCGACGAGGCACTACGCGCCCGCCTGCGGCCCTTCATGGGCATCATCCGCCGGGACCTGCGCAACCGACCCTTCGTCGTGGAGCCCGGCGGCGTACTGCTCGTCGAAACCCCGTCCCGCGCCACGGCAGGCGCCCACTACACCCCGCGCAAGCTGGCCGAGGAGGTCGTCCAGCACGCCCTGGAGCCGCTGGTCTTCAACCCCGGACCGCACCAGACAGCCGACCGCGACGCCTGGCGGCCGGTGTCGTCCGACGACATCCTCGACCTCAAGGTCGCCGACATCGCCTGCGGCTCCGGCGCATTCCTCGTTGCCGCCGCGCGATACCTAGCCGCCCGGCTCGTCGAGGCGTGGCGCCGCGAGGGCGTGGCAAGCGGGACGGCGCACGACCTGTACGTCCACGCGATAAGGACAGTGGTCGCGAGGTGCCTCTACGGCGCGGACATCAACGCTATGGCCGTGGAGATGTGCAAGCTGTCGCTCTGGCTAGTCTCCCTCGACCCCAAGCTGCCATTCTCCTTCGTCGACGATAAGGTGCTGCACGGTAATTCCCTGCTCGGCCTTACCGACACCGAGCAGCTCCGGGCACTTCACATCACCCCTACCAAGGCGGCAGCGACACCACTCTTCGACCTCGGCGAGGGCACCGAGGCGATCCGCTACCTCGACATCGACGGCGTGCTCGCCCGGGCGACGAGACTGCGTCAGAACCTTGCGAGCGAGGTCAACGACGACGACCCGCAGCGCTCGGCAACTACGAAGCGACGGCAGTGGCGCGAGTACCAGGAGCTGATCCGCCAACTCGCGGGCGTCGCCGACGGGGTGATCGCTGCCGGGCTCCGGCTCGGCGGCAAGCCCGGCAAGGTCCTGACCGAGGCATATCAAGACCTCCGCATCGCCGTCGGCCTGGCCCACCCTGCGGACGGCAGCGAGCCCAACCGCACAATGCTCGACGGCATCCTCGCCGCCGGGCTCACCCCAACAGTCCAGACAGACTACGAGCGCTGGAGGCCACTGCACTGGATCCTCGCCGTGCCGGACGTGATGGACCGTGGCGGCTTCGACGCGATCATCGGGAACCCGCCGTTCCTGGGTGGGCAGAAGATCACCGGTGCGATGGGCACCAACGTGCGCGACTGGTTCGTTAACGTGCTGGCGTCCGGGCAGCGGGGCAGTGCCGACGGCGTTGCCTACTTTTTCCTGCGCGCCATGGCGCTGCTGACGCGCCGAGGCAATCTCGGCCTTATCGCAACGAACACGGTCGCCCAGGGTGCAAGCAGGGAAGTCGGGCTCGACCAGATGGTCGCTAATGGGTTCACGATTACCCGAGCAATCCAGAGCCGGTCATGGCCGGCATCCAGCGCCAACCTGGAGTACGCCGCGGTGTGGGGAACCCGCGCTCCTGTTGCCCCGAATGTGCCGCGAGTAGCGGATGATCTCGCCGTGCCGCAGATCTCTACACTCCTGGAGCCCACAGGTCGCATCAGTGGCACTCCCGTGCGACTGCGCGAGAACGTCGGCGGCGTGTTCATCGGGTGCTACGTTCTCGGGATGGGATTCGTGCTGGAACCCGAGGAGGCCGCCGCGTGGGTCGAAGCCGATCCGAAGAATGACGAAGTACTGTTCCCGTATTTGAATGGCGAAGACCTCAATTCTCGTGCAGATGCCTCTCCTTCCCGCTGGGTCATCGACTTCAATGAAATGACCCTAGATGCCGCTGCTTCGTATGAACTGCCAATGCAACGCGTTGAGAAGGCAGTCAGACCCGAACGCGCACGCAACAAGAACAAGCAACGGCGAGAGATCTGGTGGCGATTTACACGGAATGCTCCAGCTATGCGGAAAGCGATTTCGGGGCTGGATGAGATGCTCGTCATCGCCCGGATCAGCAAGACGGTGATGCCCCTGCGGATCCGCACCGGACTTGTACCGAGCGAGCTGATTGTCGTGTTCGCAACAGATTCATTCGCAGACCAGGCAGTGCTTTCGTCGACTCCGCACTGGCTATGGGCAGTCAAGAACTCGTCGACACTTGAGTCGCGAGTGAACTACTCACCTTCGAATGCTTTCACTACTTTCTCCCGCCCGAAGCCGACCGAACAGCTGGCTGAAATCGGCAAAGTCCTGGACACCGAGCGCCGCGAGATTATGCTGCGTCGTAATCTCGGCCTGACCAAGCTCTACAACCTGATCAACGACCCGGACATCGCCGACTCGGCTGATCCCAATGTGGCGCGCCTACGGCAGATCCATGTCGCGCTGGACGAGGCGGTTATGGACGCCTACGGCTGGGGTGATGTCCCACTTGAGCACGGGTTCCACGCCTACCGGCAGATGCGGCGATGGACGGTCAGCCCGGCGGCTCGAGTGGTGATCCTGGACCGGTTGCTGGAGGAGAATCACCGCCGCGCCACCGCCCAGGGCGAGGCACCACCCACGCCCGAGGGCGAGGACGAGATCGAGGGTGAGAACGAGTGAGCACACCCAGCGGGAAATCGGCGGCCGCATCCGCCGCTTCGGACGCCCCGTCCATGGACCAGCCGGAGTACCGGCTCGTATGCGAGCCGGACGGGCGCTCGTGGACGGTGCGGGAGAATCTGGTCGATGTCCTGGAGCGGGAACTGCTTGGCCCGGCGGGAGGTCCCGAGGAGGTACTGGACGCAGCGCCGGACGCTGCGTACCTCGTCGGCCGGATCGCCCCATTCAAGCTAACCGTCAGCCGCGACGACCCGCAGGACGCCGACGCGAACGAGCCGACCACCGATGTCGGTGACGCCGTAGACGCTGACGAGGGTCGCGGTGTGCCCGTCACGGCCGTCGATGAGAGCGGCTCGGGCGCCGACGAGGATGCCGGCGTGGAAGATCAGCCGCAGCAGCGCGGACTGATGATCCCCGCGTCAATGGGTCTGCGCTGCCAGATCCCGTCTGACCTCGACTCGTTCACCGTCACCGCCTCCTGGGGACTGTACGAGCCGGTCAAGGTGGAGTCCGAGGCAACTGATGGCGGGCGCGTCCGCCGCTACAAGCGCACGCCCATCGAGATCGTCACCAAGGTCGCCGTCGCCGACCTCAAAGCAGGGGCCACAACGGAGTTCCCGCTGAAGGACAAGGTCGTGCTGCGCGTCGACCAGCACGACGACGAGGCGCGGGGCTGCCTGATCGTCGAGGTGGCGTTGTGCAACGACCGGGAGACGCCGCGCAAGATCCCGGTCGAGGCGTGGCTGTACCAGACCAAGCTGGCCGTGGACGCCGGTGGCGCCGAGGTGTTCCTCCCCGTCGCCGATTTTGTGGAGGACACCCGCTATGAGCGGGTCGACGAACTGCGGCGCCTGAATCTGCAGTACCGAGACCGGCTGGAGTTCGCCGTCGGGCGCACGTGCTCGGTGGACTGGAAGGTGGCGGCGGGCGCACGCCGGGCCAGCGAGCTGTGGACGACGTGGCTGCCAACCTGTCAGACGCCGCAGACCACGGCGGAAGAGATCGGCGAGGCGCTGCTGGACATGACCATGCTTGCCACGGCGAGCCAGGAAGAACTGCGGGCCGGCTTGGAGCCGATCGTCCGCGAGTACGCAGCCTGGCTGGATGGCGAAGAGCGTCGTGCCGAGGTTCTGCCGGAACACCTGCGGGGCGAGGGGCTCGACGCGGTCAGCGAGGCGCGTAAAGTCCAGCGCCAGCTCGCCGAGGGTCTGGAGCACCTGCTCGTTGACGACGAGGCGCTGCGCTGCTTCCAGTTCATGAATCGAGTGATGGCGGATCAGCGCATCCATACCCAGGTGGCCGAGCACCGGGCAAAGCACCCGCAGGTGAGCATCGAGCAGGCCCGCGCCGCTGTGCTCGCCGACAAGGGCGCGAAGGCGCATTCGTGGCGTACGTTCCAGTTGGCCTTCATTCTCATGCAGCTGCCGCTGCTCACCGATCCGGCGGCAGAGAAGCGCTCCGGCGATCTGGCGAAGGCGCAGCTGCTGTTCTTCCCGACCGGTGGCGGCAAGACCGAGGCGTATCTGGGTCTGGCGGCCTACACCTTCGCGATCCGGCGGCGCCAGGCCACCGTCGTGACTCCGGACGGCCTGTTGGACGGCGGCTCAGGCGTGGCTGTGCTGATGCGGTACACGCTACGGCTGCTGACGGCGCAGCAGTTCCAGCGGGCGACGGCGCTGGTCTGCGCGGCGGAGCTGGCGCGCAAGGCAGAGCCGGAGACGTGGGGCGAGGAGCCGTTCCGGATCGGGCTGTGGGTGGGCACAGATGTGAGCCCGAAACGGTTCGAGGAGGCGGCAACGCAGCTGGAGAAAGCCAACAACCGCTCGGGCTATAGGTTGACGGTGCTGCAGATCCAGCGGTGTCCGTGGTGCGGCAGCAAGATCGGTGCCCGGGAGGTCAAGGCGGTCAAGGCGTCCCGTCGGGTACACGTGTACTGCGGGGACGAACTTGCGGGCTGCCCGTTTGCAGAGGGTGGCGAGGTGATTGAGGGGCTGCCGGTACTTACGGTGGACGAGGAGATCTACCGGCTCACCCCGGCGTTCGTCATCGCCACTGTGGACAAATTCGCCCGCCTGGCGCGGGAAGGGGAGGCTGCCTCCCTGTTCGGCTACGTGTCCCGGCTCTGCGGGCGGCATGGTTACGTGCACCCGGACTCCCGGTACTGCGAGCTGACCGATAACGGCAGGCATCCGGCCAAGGACGGTCTGCCTGCCACAGGACTTCGGCCAGCCGGGCGGCTGCGTCCTCCGGACCTGATCATCCAGGACGAGCTGCACCTGATCACCGGGGCGCTCGGGACGACGGTGGGCCTGTTCGAGGTGGCGATCGACGTCATGGCAGGCTGGCGAGACGCGCAGGGCCGGGCGGTCCGGCCACTGTTGGTCGCCTCCACCGCCACTGCCCGCAACGCGGATGATCAGGTGCGCGCCCTCTATGGTCGGTACGTGACGATCTTCCCGCCGCAGGTACTCGACGCCGGAAGGACGTTCTTCTCCAAGGAGGAGCCCGTCTCGGAGCACTTCCCAGGTCGGCGCTATGTGGGGATCAGCACTACAGGGGTCCGGCTGACCACAGCGGAGATCCGGGTCGCCGAGGTTCTCATGGCCGGCGCACAGCTGCTGCTCGACCGGTCTGGCTCGGCCGCCGATCCCTACATGACCCTGGTCGGCTACTTCAGCGCCACCCGCGAACTGGCCGGCATGGCCCGCTACATGGGCGACGACATCCAGACCGCGCTCTTCAAGCGGCGGCCGTGGTCGAAGCTGCCCCGCCGTACCGGTACGGACTACGGGACGCTCAACACCGCGGAGCTGACCTCACGCGTGGCCAGCGCCGACATCACCACCACGCTGGATCAGATGGCGGTGCCGTTCGACCCCGTCTTCGACTCCGCGTCCGGTAAGCGAGAGCTGCGCGCGCTGCGCGAGGCGGGCAAGCCGACGCCCAGCCGCGAGGTGAGCCCGTACGACGCGATCCTGGCCACATCGATGCTGCAGGTGGGCGTGGACGTCACCCGGCTCGGGCTGATGCTCGTGGTCGGACAGCCGAAGAACACGGCGGAGTACATCCAGGCGTCCTCGCGCGTGGGACGTTCCGGAGACAAGCCGGGGCTTGTGGTTACGCTAGGCAACTGGGCCCGGCCGCGCGATCTCGCGCACTTCGAGCAGTTCCGGCACTACCACGAGACCTTCTACGCCCGGGTGGAGGCGCTGTCGGTCACACCGTTCTCGGTCACCTCGCTGGAGCGCGGCCTGGACGGCGTTCTGGTCAGTGCGGCCCGGGTCCTCGATGCCGTCCGGCCTGACGGCTTGTCGCCCGAGCAACACGCGGGCCGGATCACGGCCGAGCGCGACTTCGCGGAGGCGCTGATCGACGCGCTGGTAGCGCGGGTGCGGCGCGCATCCGACGAGAACGCGGCCGAACGGGCGCGTCAGCGTCTGCGCAACCGGCTCGACCAGTGGGAAAACCGGCGCACGTATCTGGCGCGCCTGCGTAAGGGCCTGGTTTACGAGCGGGCTTCGGACGAAGCCCACTTCGGACCACTCATGATCAGTGCCGAGAACGCCCGCTCCGGGGCGGACAAGAAGGACGCTCCACCGTTCGTCGTGGCCAACTCGATGCGCGAGGTGCAGCCGGAGATCAACCTCCTGGTGAGCCCGATCAAGGAGAATCTGATCTTCGTGGAACCGCCCGGCACCCCAAGCTGGAACTTCGCTCCGCCCAAGGAGGACTCGTGACCACCGAACCCCTTGCCGAGACACGGTTCCTCTACGACGCGTCCAACGCCGTCGATCCGCTGGGCGACGCCGAGCGGGAGTCGGACGAGGGCCGCAAGCACAACAGGGCCAAGGTCGGCTCGGGCCGCCCGTCCTCCCTGCTGTACACCTACGGTCCGGGCGCGATCATGGACCTTCCCCAGTTCACGGTCATGCCTTCTGGTCTCGACGACTGGGACCGGATCTGGCGTCGCCGCGACGGCATCCCGCAGATCCGTGCACCTCGGCTGCGTCAGGCCGTGGCGATGCTGCTGCGCTCGCGGGACATCCAGTTGCGGCCCTTCCCCTGGCAGGCGAAGAAGATGAGCCTGTCCACCGAGGGCAACGACCTGGGTGTGCCAGCCCGCGTGTTCCCGCAGTGGCTGCGATGCACCGGCTGCGACATGCTCGGCAGCCTCGCGCAGTTCGACTACCGCAACACTCACCCCTACCGCACCGACCTAGCCTGCTTCGAGCACACCCGGTGCACCGGCCGAGCTGGTGACCGCATGCGCAGGCCGACCCGCCGCCCGGCGGTGCCGGCCCGCTACCTGCTGGCCTGCGTCGACGGTCATCTCGACGAGTTCCCCTACGAGCGTTGGGTCCATCAGGGCCAGCAATGCGACAAGGCAGAGTTCCCGGCGCTGAAGATGGTAGACCGCACCGCCGGCAAGGGTGCCTCGGCCGTGATCCACTGCGAGTCCTGCGGCGCACGGCGGCCTATGAACGAGGCCCAGGGCGAAGCCGGACGGTCCAAGCTGCCGCGCTGCCGCGGGCGCCACCCGCACCTGGACGCGTTCGAGCCGGGCGGATGCGGCAACGAGACCCGGCTGATGCTCGTCGGTGCCTCCAACCTGTGGTTCCCGGCGACTCACTCGATCATCGTGATGCCGGAGTCCTCGGAGGAGCGCAAGAGCGACCTCGCCGACCAGATCCGCGCCACCCTGGGCGAGAAGCTCGCGAAGTACCGCGACGACCTCGAGACCCTGCGGGACGTGTTGGACGGCAAGGTCGACGTCACCGATCTGTCGGACACGGAACTGGCGGAGGCGGTCGCGGCGGCTGGCGCGCCTGCGGCCTCCGAGGCGGAGCAGGAAGAGCGCATCCGCACCTGGGATCCCGTGGACCTCCTCGTTCCAGAATGGCTCTACCTGCAAAAGGATGTGCTCGGACCCGGGGTTGAGGACCCGGCCAGCGGGCTGACGCTCTCGAAACGAGAGTGCGATCCCGGCCTGCCGCCGCAGATCGCCCGCGTGCTCGCGGTCGAAAAGCTGCGCAAGGTCAACGCCTTGATCGGCTTCACCCGGATCGACGCCATGGACCGGGTCGGCGACCTGCCGCGTCGGCTCGTTCCGTTGACCCGTAGTGCCCGTCCGGCCTGGACCGTCGCCACAGAGGACCGCGGGGAGGGCATCTTCCTGCAGCTGGACGATCAAGCGGTCACCGCGTGGGAGGAGCGGATCGCGACCAGCGACATCTGGCGGGCGCACCGTGACGCCCATCGGCGCAACTTCCACCGCCGTTTCTCCGAGACGGCCGTCGAGGTCGACCCCGACACCCGGCTGAAGCCGCCGCGCTACTGGCTCGTCCACACCATCGCCCACGTGCTGATTCGCGAACTGGCCATGACCTGCGGTTACTCAGCGGCCAGCCTGAGCGAACGCCTGTACGCCTGGCCGGAATCCGAGGGACGGGCCGCCGCCGCCGGCCTGCTGATCTGCACCACCGCCTCGGACAGCGACGGCACGCTCGGCGGCCTGGTACAGCTGAGCGAGCCCCCGCACCTGCAGGGGGTCGTCTCCCGCGCTCTCTATCGAGCAACGCGGTGCTCCTCGGACCCGATCTGCGCCACGCGCACGCCGCAGGACCCCGAGGACTTCCTCCACGGCGCCGCCTGCCACTGCTGCGGCATGGCCTCCGAGACCTCCTGTGAACGGGCTAACCGCTTCCTCGACCGGCGCTTCCTCGTCGACCTACCCGGGAGCAACCTTGGCTTCTTCGACCACGCCGATTAACGCGGCGGCGGCAAGGCAGCTCGGGCAGTTCCTCACCGGCACCGAAGCCCGGGAGCTCGCCGACCGGCTCACCGACGGCGACACCCTGACGGCGGCCCTCAAGGTGATCGCCGCCGGACGCCGACCCGAGGTGCGAGCGCTGCTGGAAAGGGGTTCTGGGCCAGGATCGCCCGGCACAGGCCAGGTCGTGGCCATGCTCCGAGCCGTGGAAGGAGCGCGGTCGATCACTACCTCCCTCGACCCGCTCTGGACCATGCCCGGCCACCTCGCCCAGTCCGGTCCGCTGACCAGTTCCGTCGCACACCTCGTCGATAGCGCCCGTCAGTCCGTCACCTGTTCGACCTTCAACTTCCAACGTTCGTCAGAGCTCTGGGGAGCGCTGGGCCGAGCGGCTGGCCGTCCAGAGATCGACGTGCGGATCTATCTCGATTCCCAAGCAGCCGACCGGAACTCCAAGCCCGGGTCACCGACCACAGCAGAGGTGGCCGCACACCTTCGCCCAGGAATCGTCCTACGCACGAGGGAGTTCGATGGAGGACCAGTGCGCAACCACGCTAAGTTCCTTGCCATCGATCACCGATTTCTCCTGGTCACCAGCGCCAACTTCTCCTGGAGTGCGGAGTACGGCAACGTCGAGTTCGGAGTCCTCATCGACAACCCCAATCTGACCGAGTCCGTCGAGCGAGAGATTTATCGGGTCGAAGACCAGCTCTACGAGCGCGTTTGATCCGCCGGTCTCGCCGAATCGTGCACGTCACTGGTGCTTGGGCCTGAGTTACACAGGGACCGGGGTACCCAAAACGCCCTGCAGGACAGCCCCTGCGGCAGACGATGCTTCCACCATCTGCCGGAGCGACTCACCGTGGAGGTAGCGGTAGCTCTGCGGCGGGTGGAACGGTCCGGCAGCCCGAAGCGCGCTGAGCGGAACCGGTTCCTCGAAGGTAACCGGTTCCGTAAGTGTGAGACCGCTTGCCTGCGAAGCGCCGCTCATGTACTCGTCGAACTCGCGCCTGCTGATGCCCGTTTGCGCGCGGTGTGCTGACCAGACCTCCCGAGGAGAGCCGACATGGACAGCAGCGACCAGAGCCGCTCCGACTAGGGCCATGGTGGGAGCAGTGGCGTAGAGCACGACGGGCGTGCCCGGCGGGACGGCGACGCGCTGTCGACGCACCTCCACGGTCTTACTGCCGGCGAGAATAGCGGTGGCGAAACGGGGGTGGACGGACAGCAGCATCGCGCGCTCCGGCTCGTTCACGTCCTTCGATGCCCTTCTTCGTAGATCGCTTGGAACAGCCTGTTGTCGATCTTCGTCAGCGAGATCAGGGACAACGGTAGGCCCAGGTCACCGGCAAACGACTTCAGCTGTCGCAGCGTCACCGGTTTGGGGAAGATCTCAGTGTCCGAGAATCGCAAGGCCATCGCTCGACCTGAGCCCTCGTGGGCGATCTCGCGGACCTCGGCTCGACCATATACGCCCAGGTGTTCGAATCTAGCGAACAGGGTGTCAGCTGTGTCGATCACCACCTCGTCCAAGCGCGAACAACCGATCACCATCTGCCCGTCCTGGCCGGGCAATCCCTCGCTGACGTACCAGAGCAGGCGGCCCGGGACGCTCTCGTTCCGGTGCCCGGGTGACCGGTAGTAGACATGCTCGCGACTGATTCCCAACTCGCTGCTCCGCGGCAGCAGCATCGCGGGAACGTTGAACAGCTCCGTGGACCACCGCGGTTTGATGGGCGCCATGAAGGAGGGCATCAGAGAGTCCGTGACCTTGGCCGGCCACCAGGCCCGCTCCACAGCTCCCGTCACCTCGGCCGACAGCCCTGCCTGGAGGACTGTCGCGTTACGCCCCAGGGCACGAGCGGCCTCCGCAGCGGACTTCGTGACTGCATCGGCCGTCCCGATCACGTCGACGAGCAGGGCCGCTTGGCCTCCTTGGTGCTCGAAGAACCCATCACTGCCGGCAGCAGCCTTTGCGACGGGCGAGATGAATTCGTCCGAGATGTGTACGGCTCGAGCGCCCCGCTCACGGCCCAGGCGCTTCAGCCCGAAGAGCAACTGTCGGGCCAGGGTCTGCTCCAACCGGTGAGAAGCCGTCCGCAGGAGGGGCACGATCAACGTTCGGCCGTCCATGGCCCATGCGTACAGAGCGACCGGTCTGCCGTCTCCGTCACGGAGGAGCTCCCGGCGCCACACGACAGCATCCTCGGCGAGCGCCCGAAGGCGCCGTGCGAACACCGAGCCGTTGTCGCTGCTCGACTGGTCGAAGAAGGCGACTAGTTCGCCCTCGGTGCCCGGAGGAACCTCTCCAACGCGAAACTCGGTGCCCATGAGATCAGCCGGCCTGTAGACCTGGGCCTGGTGCAGTTCGTCCACGTGAAGCGTGACGACCGACGGATGGACGACCCGCACTCCGGCGATGTCCCATGCCACATCCGCCAACCCGGTGAGCAGCGGATCACGTGTGACGAGTACCTGGAGTCCCGCACACGAAGTCTCGGCCACGTACCTTACGCACCGCTCCAGTTCGGACCCTGCGGACAGGTCGACCCCGGCGCCGCGGGCCGCCTCGAGCAACTCACGGCTTCTGGCAGCCACGGGTTCCGAAGCAGGAGTGATCTGGCGCAGCCCAGACAGGGCAGCCCGCTGATGCTTGCGCTCCGCCGCGTCAGCGATCTCACGGACGTCACGGAACAACTGAGGGGTGAAGGCCAGCTCCACGAGATCCGCCAGCCAGCCGGCTTCCAGTGCCTCTGACTCCAGCGCTCCGGGTGAAGGAGTCAGCCCGCGCAGGTCCGCGAACACTCCATGGTCAACCACGATGGTCAGCGCATCGCTCTCGACGTCGGTGAAGAGGTCCGGATGACTGTGGTCAAGCCACCATCCGTCCAGGTCATCGCCGTTCTTGCTGCGGCCCCGCACCTCGCCACGCGGGACGAAGCCGAGACTCGTCCACATCTCCGTGAGCCCATAGTCGCGTCGGCACTTGACCTTGATCCCGAGTCGCTGCGAGTACCTGGTCCGGATGGTCTCCACCAGCAGGCGGGCCACACCTTCACCGCGGCGTTCCTCGGCGACACACAGGTGAGTCAACCGGACATGTGGGCTCCGCTTGGGAAGTCCGCAAAGCGCGTAGCCGATCACCTCGTCACCATCGACAGCGATCAGCAGGCCCCCCTCGTCTGCGGCGTTCTGGTAGACGGGTGGAGTCAACAGGCCCAGTGTCTTGGTGTAGCGATTCCCCAGCGCGATCGCCGCCTCGATCAGTTCCTCCTGCGTACCGGACGCCGGCACGATCTTGATCCCCATCAGTCCCCTCCCGAGAGATGCCACCCAGTCTCGCCTCTTCAGCGGCACCGACACGGAGATTCGTGTGAATCAAGGAGCGGTCTGTTGCCTGTTGGCGCTTCCAGCCCGCCCCGGTTGACGCCAACGCTGACGCCAACCGGCCCGAACGATGGCGTCCGACGGCAGCCTTCCACGGACGGCAGAATCACCTAAACCAGGGCATCCCGACGCTCCGGCTTGGCCTGAAAAGCGGAAGGTCGCCGGTTCGACCCCGGCCCTGGCCACATAGCCTGAACAGGCGCGATGCCCTCGAAGCAGACAGCTTCGGGGGCATCTTTGTGCTGTTTGACGCCAACGACACAGCGGGCGGTCAGGACCTCTCCGCGTCTTGCCGCAGCGGCGCCGGCCCCACCGTCACGCCGCGTCGGCGTGACGGTGGGGCACGAAGCGCATCGTCGTTCTTCCGCCCAGAGGGGCCAGCCGGATGTCCAATCCGTCTCGGAAAGCGCAGCGATCAGCGGCGCCAGCGCCTTCGTCCTGGGCCGCTTCCGAGGCTCTGGGGCGGGCGGGCCGGCCTCGGCGGCAACCGCGAGCAGGTCTGCGTCGACACGCAGGAAGTCCGCGAGCGCTCGCTGCGGTGCGGTGAGTCGGTCGAGCCCGGCCGGGACCGGGGGCTCGACTACTTCCCGGTGAGCCTCCTCGTCGTCGTCCTGCAGCGCCCAAGCGCCGACGGCGGACAGCCACGCGAGGTACAGGGCGCGGTGATCCCCGGAAGCCAGCTCGGCCCGCACCCCGGCGATAGCAGCGAGCGAGTCCTCGGCACCCTCCTCCCAGTCCCCACCCTCGTCCTCGCTGCGCAGGTCCAGAACGAGGTGGGTCTGGGTCGTCCATGCCTCGACGCACTCGTCGAAGCAGTACGGCTCCAGCGCCCGCAGCGTGAACTGCCCCTTGGGTACGCGCAGGATCACCTGGTGGGTGCCCCAGTTGGTCAGATAGAGGTGAGCGTCGTAGTACTGCTCCACCATCCGCCTCGGATCACCGCGGAAGTCGCCCCACTGATATTCGTTGGTGAAGCTGGTCGCGGTGATCCGGGCTCGGGTGGACAGCGCCCGCAGTTGTTCCTGCTCGTCGCTGGTCAGCGGCCGGTCGATCGCCAGGAACTCGTAGTACTGGTACTCGCTCATCGCTGGGACCCTAGCGGGACCCCTGACCCCCGATGATGGAATCGACCAGGCTCAAAGCGGGCAGGAAGCGACGACGGATCCCGAGCAGCCACACACCGTCGAACAGATCCGAGTCCTCGTCAGCTGGATCGGCCCGGGACGAAAACTCACCCGGACGGGAAGGTCGCTCTCGCGGATGCCCGGGCCCTGATCGCTCTCCTTGAGACCGGCGACACCATCGACCCGGCTATCGGTGACAGGACGTTCGAGACCAAGTCCAGCCAGGAGCTGTACCACCTGAACCTGCTGGTGGAATGGGCCAAGGCGGCCCGGCTGCTTCGGGTCACCGGCGGCCGTCTGGTACCCGTCAAGAAGAACGCGCGCCTGCTGGAGGACCCCGACCGCGACGTGGACCGCCTCCTCGCTGCGCTCAGAGGCCTCGGGGCCGCCCAGCAGACTGGCAAGTCCGTCACTCTCACCTCAGCCGGCCGTCAAGCCATGGCCCGGGGGCCCGGGTCCGCGGGGAGCTACGCGCTGGTGACCCGGTCTACGAACTCCGCTTCCAGCTCTCGGACGTGGATCAGCCGTCTGTCTGGCGTCTCGTCCAGGTACCGGCAGGCATCCGCCTCGACAGGCTGCACCAGGTCATCCAGGCCGCCATGGGCCGGCAGAACTGTCACCTGCACGCGTTCAGCGCGAACAGCGTCCAGTACGGACGCCGTTCCTCTGAACTCGACTTCGGCGGCCCGGGCGGGTGTGAGGGCCTCAAGCGAACCCTCCAGGACTCCGCCGACCCGGAGCACGAGGGCCTGCCTCGCCGGCTCGGCCTCAGGACAACAGCCGACTTCGACCCGGCCCACTTCGTCCTGCCCGCGATCAACCAACAACCGCGCACCCTCGACTGACGAACACAGTCCGGTCCCGAGACTCCCGTTGGCTCCAACCGCACAGCGGACGGTCCGGAGCGATCGGGGCCTCGCGGGGGGCCGGAGAACGGGCGCCGCGGCGAACACCGCGCACGAGCACTGTCGGCCCGGGCCCCGGACTACTCTGAGGGGGTTGCCCGGCGCACCCCAGGAGACACCCCTCATGAACCCGGAGCACTTCGCACTCCTCGAAGAAGCCCGACGGAGCCTGCCCGACGGGTTCAAGGTGGAGATCTCGGGCGACACCATCGTCATGATGGTCAGCCCCTCGGGGATCCACCAGCGAAACCTGCTGCTGGTCCGCCGCCAGTTCGACAGGCACGCCCCGGTCGATCTGCTGCCGAGCGAGAACACCGACCTGGTGTCACCCCACGTCGGCAAGAGCCGCAACCCGGACCTGACGTACCTTCCGAGCGAGGCACTGGAAACGACCGACAACCAGGTCCCGTCCGAGTTCGCCGCCATCGCCGTCGAGCTCGTCTCCCCCTCGAACCCGGAGAACGACTGGGTGGGGAAGGTGCGCGACTACCCGTTGATGGGCATCCCGCTGTACCTGCTGGTCGACGCCAGGCAGAAGACCGTCACCCTGTTCAGCCGGCCCGACGGTACGAAGTACCACCGCCGTGAGGACATCGAGTTCGGCGAGACGCTGCACATCCCCGAGCCGTTCGACTTCGACCTGATCACGAGCGACCTACTGCCGTACTGACCCACGCCTGCTCGCACTGCCCACCACCGGTTGACGCCAACACCGACGCCGACCGGCTCGGACAGCGGCGCTCGACAACGGCCTCTCCTGGACGGCAGAAGCGTTCGAACCGGGACACCCCGGAGCGCATGGGCGGTTTCTAGCGGTCGTTCCGCCGCCGGCCGCGCCGGGCGGCCCGGGTCAGGGTGTCCGGTCGATCAGGGCGGCCAGGCCGTCGAGGATGCGCGGGAGGCCGAACTCGTAGGCGTGGTCGGCGTTGTAGGCGCCGCCCTGGGCCTGGCCGGCGGCGGCGCCGACGCGGGTGGCGACGGGGTAGCGGGCGGGGTCGAGGACGCGGGCGAGGAGGTCGGCGTTGGCCTCCCACCACTGCTGGTCGCTCATCGCGCTGTCCTGCTGGGCGGCGCGTTCGTCGGCGGCCGCCCGGGCGCAGGTCTGGACGAAGCCGAGCAGGTGGGTGAGGGCGGCGTCGAGGCTGACGTCGTCGAGGCCGGTGTCCTCGAGGGCGGAGAGCTCGTACTCGTACTTGGCCATCAGGCCGGGGCCGAGCGGCGGGCGGGTGGTGGGGACGGCGGCGGTCCAGGGGTGGGCGGCGTACAGGGCCCGGTTGTCGTCGGCGACGGCGGTGGCGCGGGCCCGCCAGCCGGGGCCGGCGGGGGTGGTGCGGGGCATCGTGGCGTAGAGGGTGTCGAGCATCAGGTCGAGCAGTTCGGCCTTGCCGGGGACGTAGGTGTAGAGCGCCATCGGGGAGAGGCCGAGTTCCTGGGCGACCCGGCGCATGGTGACGGCGTCCAGCCCTTCGGCGTCGGCGATCCGGGTGGCGGTGGCGGCGATCGCGGCCGGTGAGTGGGCCTGCCGGGGGCCGCGCCGACCGCCGGTGGCGGCGGTGGGGACGCCCCAGAGCAGGGCGAGGGTGTGCGCGGGGTCTCCGGCGCTGCTCCGGTTGCTGGCCATGCGGGGGATTCTCCCATGCAAAAATCTCCGTACTATGTATAGTGTACTGCGTACGGAGATGATGGACCGCATCTCGCGCCGCGCATCCCGGGCCGCGCCCGCGCACGCCCGTACGCATACGCATGACCGATCCGGAAGGACTCCCCTTGAAGATCAATCGATCCGCCGTGTCCCTGACCGTCGAGGACGTCCCGGCCTCCGCCGCCTTCTTCTCCGAGCACCTCGGCTTCCGGGAGGAGATGTCCGCCGACGGCTTCGTCTCGCTCGGCCACCCGGACGCCGGGCTCAACGTGGTCCTGCTCCGCCGCGGCCTGGAGGTCCTGCCCGAGGGCTTCCGCGACCAGCACGCGGCCGGGCTGATCCTGGCCTTCACCGTGGACGACGCCGCCGGCGCCGAGGCCCGGCTGCGGGAGGCCGGGGCGCCGATCACCATGCCGCTGCGCGACGAGCCCTGGGGCGAGCGGCTGTTCCAGACCACCGACCCGAACGGCGTGGTGGTCCAGTTCGTCGAGTGGCTGACCCCCGCCGAGGCCATCGCCGGGGCGTGACGGGCAGGGGAGTCGGCCCGCCCCGGCACCGGGGCGGGCCCGTCAGCGCAGCTTGCGCCGCACCGCCTTGCGGGTGTTGCGCACCCGCCGGTGCATCCGCTGGACGTTGGCCAGGGTGTGCACCCGGCCGGCCACGGTCAGGCGGTACTTGAGGCGCAGGAAGGGCGGGAGGGCGGCGAGGCGGTCGGCCCCGATGGCGCTGACCAGCCGGGTGACGTGCCGGTGGTAGGCGTACCGGTAGTCGTGGTCGCCGTCGGGGACGGTCCAGAAGAACATCGGGATCTCCTCGACCAGGGTGTTGTGGTCGTAGGCCCGCAGGTGCTCGCGGAAGACGGGTTCGGGCCGGTCGAGCAGCCAGCCGCGGACGAGTTCGATGGAGCGGACCCGGTCGGCGAGGCCGCGCGGGTCGGTGCGGCGCTGGGTGATCGAGCTGTCGCCGTCCTCGCGGATCCGCCAGTGGTAGATCGGCTCGGACAGCACGTCGACGCTCTTCGCCAGGAAGTGGTGCGGGACGCTGACGGGGGCGTCCTCGTAGAGCATGCCCTCGGGGTAGTCCAGGCCGGCGGCGGCGTGGAAGGAGCGCCGGTAGACCTTGTTCCAGGCGGTGCGGTCGGTGACCAGCGAGGGGTGCTCGCTGACGTGGGTGCGCAGCCGGGTCTCGGCGAACGGGCGGACGTGGACGTGCGAGGGCTCCAGCCCGGCGGTGCGCAGCCGCAGCACGTTGCCGGTGGCGAAGTCGGATCCGGTGCTGTCCAGGGTCTCGACCATCAGCCGGTAGGCGTCCGGCGGCAGCACGTCGTCGCTGTCGACGAAGGCCAGGTACTCGGTGCCGGGGTCGAGGTGGCGCACGCCGGTGTTGCGGGCGGCGCCGAGGCCCTGGTTCTGCTGCCGGACCAGGCGGAACCGCGGGTCGCGCCCGGCGTACCGCTCGGCGATGGCGGCGCTGCTGTCGGTGGAGCCGTCGTCGACCATGACGCACTCGAGGTCGGCGAAGGTCTGCTCGGCGATCGAGTCCAGGCAGGCGGCGAGGTAGCGCTCGACGTTGTACACCGGGACGACGACGGAGAGGCGGGGGGCCATCGGCTGCGCGGCCTTTCGAAAGGGCACCCCGGAGGACGGCCGGGAGGGCCGCCGGGAATGCCGCCGGGCGCGAACCCGCGAAGCGTATCCAACCCCAACAACATTGCGGGAAACGGAAGATGGCGCGAAGGTAGCGGAGGAATCCGCTCCGAAGGCCCGCCGACCGGCGGGCGCGCGAACGAGCGCGAACGAGCGCGAACGAGCGCGAACAACCGAGCGCCGCTGCCCACCCCCGTGGGGCAACGGCGCCCGAGCATCCGGATGCCGATCCTGCCGACCTGGTCCACGGTGTGTCAACTATCGTGGATTTTTCAACGAAGGTCCCGATCGTCGGGCGACCGACCGCCACGTTTTGGGCACGAATCCCCCAACGATCGTGCAGAACAGGACCATCGAGGGATACGCCCGGGGGTAAGGAGCCTCTATGATCCGGCACATGCCCCAGGAAACCCCCCGCGCCGAAGCCCCGGACTTCGCCAGCCGCTTCCGGCGCCTGATAGCGGTGATCTACCCCAAGGACCTCGGCCGTCCCTGGCGGGACAGCGAGATCGCCGAAGGCACCGGGCTGAGCGGAACGTACATCGGCAACCTGCGCAAGGGCACCCAGAAGCCGAGCCTGGAGAACGCCGTCCGGATCGCCAAGTTCTTCGGCGTCCCGCTCGACTACTTCTCCGATTCGGAGACCGCCCGCGCGGTGGAGCAGGACCTGCGCAAGATCGAGGCGCTGCGGGACGCCCGGGTCGAGCGGATCGCCATGCGGGCGGCCGGGCTGCCGCCGGAGATGCAGGACGCCGCACTCACTATTGTGGAGCAGTTGCGGCGGGCCGTGGGCCTGAACGACGGGCAGCCGGACGAGGCCGGCCCGGAGACGTGACGGAGCGCCAGCAGGTGCCGCTGGGACACTGGCGGCTGCCGGAAGGGGTCGACGTGCGGGGTGTGGGAAGCGGACTGGGCCGGACCCGCCGCCGGATGCGGGCGGTTGCGCGCGACCTGCGCCTGCCGCCGCTGAGCACCGTCGAGGAGCTGTGCGCGGCGGTCTCCGCGCACCTGGACCGGCCGATCCGGATCGCCCCGCGCCGGATGCGGGTCGGCGAGCCCTCCGGCTTCGTCGAGCGCCTGCCCGCCGAGGACGTCGTCCACGTCGAGCAGGAGACCTCCGGACTGCACCGGGCGCACATCGTCTGCCACGAACTGGCCCACCTGCTGTGCGGCCACCTGACCGAGCCCGCGCTGCTCGACCCGGACACCGCCCGGGTCGAACTGCCCACCATCGACCCGGAGATGCTCCGGCTGGTGCTCGGCCGCTCGCACTACGACGACGCCGCCGAGGAGGAGGCCGAGGTGCTCGGCGCCGAACTGATGCGCATCCTGGTGCTCGCACCCGGCGCCGGCACCACCTCGCAGCTCGCCCCCGCGCTGGAGCACCGCAAAGGACAGCATGTCTGAACTGCCGTACAACCTGGTCTACTTGGGTATCGGCAGCGCTGCCTGGCTGGTCGCCGCACTGAAGCTGCGGGCCTGGCGGCGCGACCCGTCCTTCGGCCTGCTGGTGGTCGCCCTGGCGATCGCCTCCCCGGCCACCGCCTTCCTGCTGGCCTCCCCGCTGCTGTACCGGGGCATCGGGCACCTCACCGGCGTCGGCAACCTGGCCACCCTGTTCGTCTACCTCGGCATCGTCGGCTTCTCCGCCGCCGCCGTGGTCCTCGCCCTGGTCTGGACCCCGCCCGAGGAACGCGCCGGCGCCCTGATGTGGGCGCCGCTGGACGACCGGCTGCGGCAGCGGGTGCGCCGCCGCACCGCGGTGTTCGCCGCCCTCGTCCCCGTCCTGGCCGTGCTGTTCCTGGCCGGTGGCCCGTACCGGCCCGAGACCCCGCTGACCTTCGACACCACCTTCGCGCCGCGCACCGCCACCGCCCTGTTCCTGGCGCTCTACCAGGGCCTGTTCGCCTACGCGCTGATCGACATCGGCCGGGTCTGCCTCGGCCACGCCGCCCGGCTGCCCGAGGGCTGGCTGCGCCGCGGCATCCGGCTGATCGCCCTCGGCGCGCTCACCGCCTGCGGCTACGTGCTGTGCAAGATCGCCGCGATCGCCCTCGCCCACGCGGGCGTCGAAGGCACCGAGTGGCTCAGCACCGCGCTCGGCCCGGCCTTCGCCGCGCTCGGCGCGATCGGCATCACCTGCGGCTTCGCCGGCCCGGCCGGCGCCGCGTGGGCCGTGCGCCGCCGCGACTTCCGCGCCCTGCGCCCGCTCTGGGACCTGGTCTACCGGGCCGACCGCCGCCTCGCCCTGGAGGGCCCGCCCTCCCCCGCCTGGCGCGAACGCCTCGCCCTGCGCGACCTCGAATGGCGCACCACCCGGCGCGGCCTGGAGATCCGGGACGGCCAGCTGACGCTCCGTCCGTTCGTCGACCCCGCCGCCGTCCACGCCGCGCAGCGCCTGGCCGGCCGCGCCTCGCTCGCCCCCAGCCACCGCGACGCCCTGGTGGTCGCCGCCGCGATGCGCTCCGCCGTCGCCGCCCTCGCCGCCGGGACCGTCCCCCGCCCCCGCGAGGAGCAGCCCGCCCTGCCCGGCCTGGACACCGCGCCCGCCGAGGAACGCGCCCACCTCGTCCTGGTCGCCTCCTACCTGCGCTCCCCGCTGCTGGACCGCGCCCTGGAACCCCTCGCGTGAGCACCCCCGCACCGCCCCGGGACGCGTTCGCCGCCCTCGTCCTGCACCGGCGCCCGCAACGCTCCCGGGTCGGCCTGACGCTCGGCTTCGTGCGCACCTTCGCCGTCCCCGAGATCGCCGAAGTCCTGGACCGCACCGGCAAGTTGGCGTCCGCCCCGAAGGCCCGCGCGAAGGCCACCGGCGCCATGATGTTCGCCCTCATCGGCCACGGCGTGGACAGCCCGGACGGGCAGCGGATCGTCGCCGAACTCGCCGCGATGCACCGGCTCCCCGGCGTGGACGCCGAGCTGATGCGCTACGTGCTGGCCTGCTTCACCGTCTGCCCGGTCGAGTTCGCGGACGGCACCCCCGCCGAGCGCGAGGCGGCCGCCGCCTTCGCCGCCGACCTCGCCGCGGCCCTGCACCTCCCGCCGCCGCCCGGGCCCGACCTGGCCGGAACGGCCGCCTGGATGCGGGAGTTCGAGACCGCGAGGTTCGCCCCCAGCGAGGCCGGCCGCCGCCTCTGGCACACCGTCGCCCCGCTCTTCGCCGCCCGCCTCCCCCGCCGCCTCGCCCGCCACGCCCCCGCCTTCGCCGCGGCCCTGCTCGACGCCCCGCTGCGCGCCGCCTTCGCCCTCCCCCGGCCACCGCTCCCGCTGCGCGCCGCCGCCCGCCTCGCCTTCCACCTCACCCGCTGAACCGCCCGTCCGGCCGCCGGCCGGACCGCCCACCGACCGGCCGGACCGCCCGGCGGCCCCGGGAGGTCTCAGCCACGCGGCCCGTGCACCCGGCGGTGGCTCCAGGCCAGCAGGCCGAGCAGGATCAGGCCGGACAGCACCAGGCTGGTCCCGGTCGCCCAGCCGGCCATCGGGAGGGACGGGACCAGCACCGCCACGACGCCCGCGGCAATCAGCCCGAGACCGGCCAGGACCGAGCCCGCGATCCGCCAGCCCGAGGCGACGCTCGCTTCGACGCCCTGCATGGCCTTGACCCGGACCGGCTCCACGTACCGGGCGAAGGCCGGCACCGCGCGGGCGACCAGCACCATCCCGGCCAGCAGGAGCAGCATCCCGGGCCCGGGCAGCACCAGCAGCACCACGCCCACCACGATCAGGCTCGCCCCGGCCACCCCGAGGAGCACCCGCGCCACCGGATGGACCGTCGCCGGGTCCGCTTCGAATCCCGGCCGCTGCTGATCGTTCATCGATCCACCCTAACCGGACGGCCGGCGTCCCCCGGAGCCGCCGAGCCGCCGAGCCGCCGAGCCGCCGACCACCGGCCCACCGGCCACCGGCACACCGGCGCACGCGTCGGGGCCGCTCCCCCGGCGGTCCGGGAGGAACGGCCCCGACGGCGCGTCGGACCGCGCTACATCCCGTTCTTGCGGATCGGGGTGTACTCGGCCAGCTTGGACATCGGCTCCTCGTGCGAGATGCAGCCCTGGCTGCCGGAGTCCTCCAGGATGATCGCCCGGGTGTGCGCCGCGTCCGCCCAGCCGCCGAACAGCACCACGTGCTGCTCCATGTCGCCGCGGGTGTGGTGGACCACCAGCGCGTCGCCCGGCTGGAGGTCCTGGCGGGCGATGTGGTGGGCGATGCCGCCCGACTCGCTGATCAGCGAGCCGGTGACGGTGCCGGGGCCGGGCAGGCCCCAGGCCGCGGAGAGGAAGCCGGAGCAGTCGACCCGGTAGCCGTTGGTGACGGCGCCCTGGCTGTAGCCGAGCCGGCGCTGGACCCGCTCCATGGCCCGCTCCACCATGGCCTTGCGCTCGTCGGACACCCCGTCCAGCTTGGGCTGGGCCTTCACGCCGACGCCCTCGCCGTTGCGCGGGTGCCGGTGGTCGGACCAGGAGTCCCAGCCGCTGCCGTTGACGATCTTGGTCTTCCAGTCGCCGGTCGACCGGTCCTTGATCTTCGGCCCGTCGTGCTTGCCGCCGGGGCCGCTGACGATCCCGGTGCCGTCGTTCCCGCTGGTGTCGTGGCCACCGCCACCACCGCCACCGGTGTGCCCGCCACCGCCGTCAGTCCCGGTGTGGCCACCGCCACCACCGCCGCCGGTCCCGCCCGTCCCGCCGCCCTTGCCCTTGTCGACGCTGTCGATCCCGGTCCGCGGCGACTTCGGCTTCTCCTGCTCGGTGTGCTGGCGCTTGAGCTCCTCGGCGATCTTCCGCTCGACCTCCTCGTACGAGGCGATCAGCTGCTTGATCTTCGCCGCGTCCTCACCCAGCTCCTTGGTGAGCTTCTCCTTGGTCTTCGCCAGGGCCTCGGCCCGGGCGTTGATGTTCTGGACGTCCTTGGCGACCTCCGCCAGGATCTGGCCGGCCCCGAGGACACCCATGATCCAGCCCGAGAACACATCCGTGGCGGCCGCCTTGGCGACGGTCGCCTTGATCTCGCCGAGCCGGCCCGACATCTCCTCCATCCGCTGGTTGATCTGCGCGAAATCCTGCTGGATCTTCTGCAGCTCACCCGGCTGGAAGCCGAACTGATTCCCCGCCATCGTGCTGTTTCCCCCTGTGGTCGGCCCGGCCCGTACGGGCCGGGTCCGGTGTGCTGCGGTCGGTCGTCGCGCCGGCCGGCGTCCGCCGGCCGGTCGCGTCGGAGGATCGTCAGAGGACGTTGGCGAGCTGCTTGACCGAGTCGCCGAGCTGGCCGAGCTCGTCCGCGACGGAGTTCAGCTCCCGGACGCGGCCCTGGGCGTGCGCGATGAAGGCGTCCGCGGCCGCGCCGTGCCAGGTCAGGCCGCCGAGCACGGCGCTGACCTCGCGGCCCAGGCCGTCGACCTGCTTGCCCAGTTCGGCCAGCTCCTGGGCGATCTTGTTCAGTTCGGCGTCGGCGTCGCCGAACATCTTGCCGAGCGCCCAGTGCGCGATCTCGGCCGGCGCCATGACGATGTCCTCGCCGACCTTGACCACGTCACCGGCGAGGTGCTTGACGTCTCCCCACAGATCCATGGCGGTCCCCCTGTTTCCCCGTGATTTCCCCGAAAAGCTGTTCCTCCCAGGCTAGTCAGTACCGGCCCCGAGGGAAACGGGCGGGTACCGACCGCCGCTGCCGGGGAACGGGGGCGGAAGGGGCCGCGGCAGCTGTTCGCCGTCCGCCCGCCGGGCCTGTGACACTGGGGGCTCGAAACAAACAAAACCGAGGTGCGCCCCGACCCCGGCCTTATGCAACCTAGAGGGATGCCCGCAGTGAGTTCTCCCGTAGCCCCGCAGCCCGCCCCCACGTTCGCGGAGCTGGCCGCCCGGCTGCCCGGTGTGATGCTGCGCGACGCGCAGCGGCTCGGCCGCCGCCTGGAGGGCACCCGCAAGGTCAGGTCGGCCGAGGGCCGGCAGCAGGTGCTGACCGAGCTGGCGTCCGACTTCGACCGCTCCGAGGCCCGGGTGGCGTCCCGCCGGGCCGCGGTGCCGGTGATCCGGTACCCGCAGGAGCTGCCGGTCGCGCAGAAGAAGGACGAGATCCTGGCCGCCGTCCGCGACCACCAGGTGGTGATCGTGGCGGGCGAGACCGGCTCCGGCAAGACCACCCAGATCCCGAAGATCTGCCTGGAGCTGGGCCGCGGCGTGCAGGGCCTGATCGGCCACACCCAGCCGCGCCGGATCGCCGCCCGCACGGTGGCCGAGCGGGTCGCCGAGGAGCTGGACACCCCGCTGGGCGAGGCGGTCGGCTGGAAGGTCCGGTTCACCGACCAGGCCGGCCAGGACACCCTGGTGAAGCTGATGACGGACGGCATCCTGCTGGCCGAGATCCAGACCGACCGGGACCTGCGCCAGTACGACACCCTGATCATCGACGAGGCGCACGAGCGCAGCCTGAACATCGACTTCCTGCTCGGCTACCTCAAGCAGCTGCTACCCCGCCGCCCCGACCTCAAGGTCGTCATCACCTCCGCGACCATCGACCCGGAGCGCTTCGCCGCGCACTTCGACGACGCCCCGATCATCGAGGTCTCCGGCCGCACCTACCCGGTGGAGGTCCGCTACCGCCCGCTGGTCGAGGACGAAGACCTCGACGACGAGGACGGCAACGACCGGGACCGCGACCGGGACCAGATCCAGGGCATCTGCGACGCCGTCGAGGAGCTCCAGGCCGAGGGGCCGGGCGACATCCTGGTGTTCCTCTCCGGCGAGCGCGAGATCCGCGACACCGCCGACGCGCTGACCAAGCTGAAACTGAAGTTCACCGAGATCCTCCCGCTCTACGCCCGGCTCTCCTCGGCCGAGCAGCACCGGGTCTTCCAGCGGTCCAACTCCCGCCGGGTGGTGCTGGCCACCAACGTCGCCGAGACCTCGCTGACCGTCCCCGGCATCAAGTACGTGATCGACCCGGGCACCGCCCGGATCTCCCGCTACAGCCACCGCACCAAGGTGCAGCGCCTCCCGATCGAGGCCGTCTCGCAGGCCAGCGCCAACCAGCGCAAGGGCCGCTGCGGCCGCACCTCGGACGGCATCTGCATCCGGCTGTACTCGGAGGAGGACTTCCTCTCCCGCCCCGAGTTCACCGACGCCGAGATCCTGCGCACCAACCTGGCCTCGGTGATCCTGCAGATGACGGCGGCGGGCCTGGGCGACATCGCGGCCTTCCCGTTCCTCGACCCGCCGGACTCCCGGAACATCAAGGACGGCGTCAACCTGCTGCACGAGCTGGGCGCCCTCGACCCGGACGAGAAGGACCACCGCAAGCGGCTGACCCCGCTGGGCCGCAAGCTCGCCCAGCTGCCGGTCGACCCGCGGATGGCCCGGATGGTGCTGGAGGCCGACCGCCTCGGCTGCGTCCGGGACGTGATGGTGATCGCCGCCGCGCTCTCCATCCAGGACCCGCGCGAGCGCCCCGCCGAGAAGCGCCAGGCCGCCGACGACCGGCACCGCCGCTTCCAGTCGGAGACCTCCGACTTCCTGTCCTACCTGTCGATCTGGCGCTACGTGCGGGAGCAGCAGAAGGAGCTGTCCTCCTCGGCGTTCCGCCGGATGTGCAAGTCCGAGTTCCTCAACTACCTGCGGATACGGGAGTGGCAGGACGTCTACGTCCAGCTGCGCACCATCGCCAAGCAGCTCGGCGTCACCATCGACGAGCCCCTCGACGACGCCGAGCCGGACGCGGACCGGATCCACCAGGCGCTGCTGTCGGGCCTGCTCTCCCACCTGGGCCTGTTCGACGTGGAGAAGCGCGAGTACGCGGGCGCCCGCGGCGCCCGGTTCGCGGTGTTCCCGGGTTCGGGGCTGTTCAAGAAGCCGCCGCGCTGGGTGATGTCGGCGGAGCTGGTGGAGACCTCCCGGCTGTGGGCGCGGATCAACGCGAAGATCGAGCCGGAGTGGGTGGAGCCGCTGGCGGCGCACCTGATCAAGCGCACGTACAGCGAGCCGCACTGGGAGAAGAAGGCCGGCGCGGTGCTGGCGTACGAGAAGGTGACGCTGTACGGGCTGCCGATCGTCGCCCAGCGCAAGGTCAACTACGGCCGGATCGACCCGGAGCTGTGCCGGGAGCTGTTCATCCGCACCGCGCTGGTGGAGGGCGACTGGGAGACCCACCACAAGTTCTTCGCGGAGAACCGCAAGCTGCTCGACGAGGTCGAGGAGCTGGAGAACCGGGCCCGCCGCCGGGACATCCTGGTGGACGACCAGACCCTGTTCGACTTCTACGACGCCCGGCTGCCCGAGGACGTGGTCTCCGGGCGGCACTTCGACTCCTGGTGGAAGAAGACCCGCCGCGACCAGCCCGACCTGCTCAACTTCGAGAAGTCGATGCTGATCAACGACTCGGCGGACGGGGTCACCGAGGCCGACTACCCGGACTTCTGGCAGCAGGGCAAGCTGCGCTTCCCGCTGACGTACCAGTTCGAGCCGGGCAGCGACGCGGACGGCGTGACGGTGCACATCCCGCTGGCGGTGCTCAACCAGGTGGTCTCGGAGGGCTTCGACTGGCAGATCCCGGGCCTGCGCGCCGAGTTGGTGACGGCCTGGATCCGCTCGCTGCCGAAGGCGGTGCGCCGCAACTTCGTCCCGGCCCCGGACTACGCCCGGGCCGCGATGCGCGAGCTGACGGACCGCCAGGCTGTAAACGGAGTCGGCTCCGCCGAGGGGCTGCTGCCGACGCTGGAGCGGGTGCTGCACCGGATGTCGGGCCTGCCGATCCCGCCGGAGGCGTGGGACGAGGAGCGGATCCCGGACCACCTGAAGGTGACCTTCCGGGTGGTGGACGGCAAGCGGAAGCTCGCCGAGTCCAAGGACCTGGAGGAGCTGCGCCTGAAGCTCCAGCCGAAGCTGTCCGCGACGCTCTCCAGCGCCGCGTCCGGCCGCGGCATCGAGCGCACCGGCCTGACCGCCTGGCCGGCCGACCTGCCGGTCCTGCAGCGCACCTTCGAGCAGCGCTCCAAGGGCCACTCGCTGCGCGCCTACCCGGCGCTGGTGGACGAGGGCACCGGCGTGGGCATCAAGCTGTTCGACACCCCGGAGGCCCAGCAGCGCTCGATGTGGGCGGGCACCCGCCGCCTGCTGATGCTCCAGGTCAACTCCCCGGCCAAGTCGATCCAGGGCCGGCTGGGCAACCAGGCCAAACTCGCCCTGTCGTACAACCCGCACGGCTCGGTCCCGGCCCTGTTCGAGGACATCGTGGCGGCCGCGACCGACCGCCTGATGACGCTCAACGGCGGCGTGGTCTGGGACGCGGAGGCGTTCGGCGCGCTGTACGACAAGGTCCGGGCGGACCTGTACGAGCTGTCGGCGGACACCACGCTGAAGACGGCGACGGCGCTGATCGCCTTCCACAAGGCGTCGACCCGGCTGAAGTCGGTCTCCAGCCCGGTGCTGCTGTCCGCGGTGAACGACGTCCGGCTGCACCTGGCCTCGCTGGTGCACCCGGGCTTCGTGGCGGAGACCGGCTGGCAGCGGCTGGGCGACCTGAAGCGCTACCTGCTGGCGGTGGACCGCCGCCTGGAGGCGCTGCCCAACCACCCGCAGCGCGACCTGCAGCACCTGGCGAAGGTGCAGGCGGTGCAGCAGGCGTACGGGGAGCTGCTGGCGAAGGTGCCGGCGGGCCGGGAGCCGTCGCCGGAGGTGCGGGCGGTCCGCTGGATGATCGAGGAGCTGCGGGTGAGCTTCTTCGCCCAGGGCCTGGGGACGCCGAGCCCGGTGTCGGAGAAGCGGATCCTGAAGGCGATGGAGGCCGCCGCGGCGACCCTCTGAGCCGGGTCGGGAGCCGGCTCCGGGGGCCTCCGGAGCCGGTTCGACCTGGGGGGTCGCCATGCAGTACAGTCTGTCTTGTTCGCAGGCGAGAGCAGGCGGGCAAGGATCAGAACACTGGTCCCGTGGAGCAGTTGGTTAGCTCGCCACCCTGTCAAGGTGGAGGTCGCGGGTTCAAGTCCCGTCGGGATCGCAGTAGCGTGAGGCCCGGAACCGTAAGGTTCCGGGCCTTATCGCGTTTCCGGGCGCGCCACAAGATAACGCCGCTGTGATCACCGTCACTGAACGCCTTTCGAGATGCGACTTCCAGGACATCTCCGCAAAGCACCCTGATTTAATATGTAAAATTGTACTGCCATTCCCGGTAATGCCCCCCTCCCCCAGCCGCCCCAAAGGGAATCACCCGTTCCGCCCTCCGGCGCACTTCCGGACATGCCGAAGGGCCGCCCTTCCGACCCGGCGGAGTCGGAGGGAACGGCCCTCAAGGCTGTCGGCGGCGCCCCGGCCCGGCGGAGTCGGGGGGCTGCCCGGTCGAGAAACGGGGAATCAGACCTCGGTGCGCTGGGCCGGAATACCGGCCAGCAGGGCACGCACCTCCGCCTCGCGGTAGCGGCGGTGGCCGCCGAGAGTCCGGATCGACGTGAGCTTGCCTGCCTTGGCCCAGCGGGTCACGGTCTTCGGGTCCACACGGAACATCGTGGCGACCTCTGCCGGCGTCAGCAGGGGCTCGGCGTCAGGGGTACGAGCGGTCATGAGCGGCCTCCTCGGAGAACCGAACCAGGCGGTTCTATCCTTCAAATTCTGCACCTTGACCCGCGATGCCCGAAATGGCACGGACGGGCCGAGTCGGTTATAGGACGAACGGCTTGTCCTGGTGTCTACAACTACACCATCCGTCCAGCCCCATCGGCCAAACCGTCAAAATTGACCCCTCACGGGTTCAAGAGCGACGGAAGGCCCCGGACCACCCCATAGCGGACAGTCACGCAGCGGTGACGTCCGGTCACGGTGCGGCACGCCTGAGTGAGCTTGGGCTGGTTGTCCCATTTTGGCATATAGGTCTGAGTTCGCGTCAACGGTGAGTAGTATCACGTTCCATGGGGATTGACCCGATCCGGGACCATGGTCCCGGAAACCGCGGCAATGGTATGGACCATCCTCCCCCTCGGCACCGGCATTCGGCCAGTGGCAATTTTCTGACGCCCCGTCGGACGATGCCCGCCCCCGCCCCGGTCGAAGCCCCGCCCGGTCAGGACGCCTGCCGCAGCGCCAGCACCCGCCGCCAGCGCGCCGTGAGCACCTCGTAGGCCCGCAGCGCCGCCGTGGTGTCCCCGGCCCGCAAGGAGCCCAGCCCGTCCGCCAGTTCGCCCACCGAGCGCTCCTCGGCCAGCGCGCGCGGGCCCAGCAGCCGGGCCAGGCCGCCGTAGTCCAGCTCCACCAGCGAGCGCGGGTGGAACTCCTCCAGCCAGCGCCCGACCTCCTCCGCGCCGTCCACCAGCGGCCCGCCCGGCGCCCGCTCCCGCAGCACCCGGTAGGCCCGGGCCACCCGGCGGCGGGCCTGCACCATCGGCGTCAGGTAGAACAGCGCGGCCGGCTCCGGCCGCTCGCCCTCCCCCGACGAGCCGTACTCGCCGGCCGGCACGTGCCGGCGGTCCTCCTCGCCGAACGGCAGGAACCAGCGCAGCGGCACCTCCCAGCGGCTGGAGGCGATCCACGGCCGGGCGTCGGGGTGCTCCTGCTGCCACTGCGCCCGGTCCGCCTCCGCGGCCGTCCGCAGGGCCGGCGGCAGCACGGTGTCCACCAGGTGCGCGGGCAGCGTCCGCTGGAGCTCCTGGAGCGCCAGCCAGCCCCGCAGCCGGGTCGTCCAGGGGCAGACGTAGACCACCCCGTCCAGCGCCCGCACGAACGCCCGCCCGTCCTCCTGCTCGGGCAGCGGACGGGGCGTCAGGGCCGCCAGCGCGGCCAGCGCGGCCCGCTGCTCGGCCAGCGCCGCCGCGGTCACCGGCCGGGAGGGCCCCTCGGCGTCCGGCCCGTGCTCGGCGGCGTACGCCTGCCAGCGGGCGCGGTCGGGCTCGGGGAAGGCGGCCAGCGGCTCGTAGACCCGCAGCTGCGCGGTGTACGGAGGAAGCACGGTCGTGCGCCAGACGGTCACGCTCCGCATCGTCGCACGCGCCCCCCGAAAGCGTCAGGCCGTCGGGCGAAAGGCTTCGGTCGTCATGCGCCAGGGGCCTCCGGGGGGCAGATTCGAAGGCGTTCCCGGGGCTAGGCTTCGATCAGACGCCCGCACCACCGCCGCGGGCCATCCTTACTGGAGTCACCACCGTGACCGACGTACACACCACGCACCCCGCACCAGGCGTGCTGAGCCGGATCTTCGGCACCGGCCGGGACGGCGAGGGCCACGAGCAGGTCGTGCTCTGCCACGACCGCACCTCCGGCCTCAAGGCGATCATCGCCGTCCACTCCACCGCCCTCGGCCCGGCCCTGGGCGGCACCCGCTTCTTCCCGTACGGGACGGAGGAGGAGGCGCTGCAGGACGCGCTGAACCTCTCCCGCGGGATGAGCTACAAGAACGCCCTCGCCGGGCTCGACCTCGGCGGCGGCAAGGCCGTGATCATCGGCGACCCGGACAAGGACAAGAACGAGGCGATGCTGCGCGCCTACGGGCGCTTCGTGGAGTCCCTGCGCGGCCGCTACATCACCGCCTGCGACGTCGGCACCTACGTGCAGGACATGGACGTGGTGGCCCGCGAGACCTCCCACGTCACCGGCCGCTCGCCCGAGCACGGCGGCGCCGGCGACTCCTCCATCCTGACCGCCTTCGGCGTCTTCCAGGGCATGCGCGCCTCCGCCCGGGCCCGCTGGGGCCAGCCCACCCTGCGCGGCCGGCGGGTCGGTGTCTCGGGCGTCGGCAAGGTCGGCCACTACCTGGTCGGCCACCTGGTCGCGGACGGTGCCACCGTGGTCGTCACGGACGTCTCCGAGGCCGCCGTGAACCGGGTCCGGGCCGCCCACCCGGAGGTCGAGGTGGTGGCCGACACCGCCGCCCTGCTCTCCTCCGCGCTGGACGTCTACGCCCCGTGCGCGCTCGGCGGCGCGCTCACCGACGACACCGTCGCCGTGCTCGGCACGGCCGGCACCGCGGTGGTCTGCGGCGCGGCCAACAACCAGCTGGCCTACCCGGGCGTCGAGAAGGACCTCGCCGACCGCGGCATCCTGTACGCGCCCGACTACCTGGTGAACTCCGGCGGCGTGATCCAGGTCGCCGACGAGATCGAGGGCTTCAACTTCGACCGGGCCAAGAACAAGGCCACGAAGATCTTCGACACCACCCTGGAGATCTTCACCCGGGCCGCCGCCGACGGGATCCCGCCCGCGGTGGCCGCCGACCGGCTCGCCGAGAAGCGGATGCGGGAGATCAGCGCGCTGCGCTCGGTGCTCCTCCCGGCGGCCCGCCGGAGCTGACCGCGCCCGCCCGTGATGCGCGGGGCCGGCACCGCCCGGCCCCGCGCATCACGATGTGGAACCGGATTCTCAGTCCGTCCCCCGATCGGGCGATACCGCGCCCCCTTCGGGGGATAATCTCCGTAGGAACGACGGGACCGGCCCTGGGCCGGACAGCCTGCGAAAGCTCCGGAATTCCCCTCTGACCTGGGCGGACCTGGTTCGGGGGGGCTCGGGTGCGCGCCACGTCACACCGGCGACGTACCGTCCGGCGGCGGAAACAGGTACCGTTAATGCTCCAAGGGACGGTTTCCCACTTCGGGCAGGCCGGACCTGATCATCAACACGTGTCAGACTCGGGGCCGTGAGCCCCACCGTTGAGGGGGTCGACCCATGGGGCGCGGCCGGGCCAAGGCCAAGCAGACGAAGGTCGCCCGCGAGCTGAAGTACAACAGCGGCGGGTTCGACGCAAACCGTCTGTCTCACGAGCTGGGTGTATCTCCGTCCACCGCGATCGAGCCTGAGCCGATCGAGGACGACGACGAAGAGGACGACCCTTACGCGGCGTACGCGGACAGGTACAACGATGACGACGACGAGGACGAGGACACCCCTCCGGCTCGTCGCCGCGCGTAACGCACTCCGACCCGGCCGGTCCGAGCGCTCCCCGTGAGCGCCGGGCCGGTTTTCGGCGTCCGCGTGGCGTCCGGAGGGCGAGCGGGAACACGAAGGGCCCCACCGCGGTGCGGCGGGGCCCCTCGGCGTGCCTCGGATCAGAACGCCTCGTAGGCGTTGTACAGCGCGGCGCCGCCGTCGTGCTCGTCGGTGCGCTCGACCACGTCGCCGAGCAGCCAGGCCTCCACGTCGCGGTCCTCCAGGACGGCGAGCACGGTGTCGACCGACTCCGGCGGGACGACGGCGACCATGCCGACGCCCATGTTGAGGGTCTTCTCGATCTCCAGGGTCTGCATCGCGCCGACCTTGGCGACGGTGCGGAACACCGGCAGCGGCGACCAGGTGCCGCGGTCCAGGCGGGCGTGCAGGCCGTCCGGGATGACCCGGGCCAGGTTGGCGGCCAGGCCGCCGCCGGTGACGTGCGAGAAGGCGTGGACCTCGGTGGCCCGGGCCAGCGCCAGGCAGTCCAGCGAGTAGATCCTGGTGGGCTCCAGCAGCTCCTCGCCGAGGGTGCGGCCGAACTCCTCGACCCGGCGGTCCAGCGACCAGCCCGCCTGGTTCAGCAGCACGTGCCGGACCAGCGAGTAGCCGTTGGAGTGCAGGCCGGAGGCGGCCATCGCGATCACCACGTCGCCCGCCCGGACCCGGTCCGGGCCGAGCAGCGCGTCCGCCTCGACCACGCCGGTGCCGGCGCCCGCGACGTCGTAGTCGTCCGGGCCGAGCAGGCCCGGGTGCTCGGCGGTCTCGCCGCCGACCAGCGCGCAGCCGGCCAGCGTGCAGCCCTCGGCGATGCCCTTGACGATCGCGGCGACCCGCTCCGGGACGACCTTGCCGACGCAGATGTAGTCGGTCATGAACAGCGGTTCGGCGCCGCACACCACCAGGTCGTCGACGACCATGGCGACCAGGTCGTGGCCGATGGTGTCGTGCTTGTCCATGGCCTGGGCGATGGCGACCTTGGTGCCGACGCCGTCGGTGGCGGTGGCCAGCAGCGGGCGCTCGTAGCGCTTGAAGGCGGAGGCGTCGAACAGTCCGGCGAAGCCGCCGAGCCCGCCGACCACCTCGGGCCGGTTGCTCTTCTTCACCCACTGCTTCATCAGCTCGACGGCACGGTCGCCGGCCTCGATGTCGACACCCGCGGCGGCGTAGGTCGCCCCGGTCTCGTTGCTGGTCACCTGGTGTGGCCCTTTCGAAGTGGTGGTACCGCCGCCCCCGGCACCCGGGCCGGGGGCGGTGCGCACGGTTACGGGCGTCGCAGCGCGTCCGCCGCGCCGGCGCCGCCCAGCAGCGACTGCACGCCGTCGAGGTCGCTGGTCTGCTTGCCGCCGCGGACGGGCTGCTTGGCCTGGCCGCCGGCGATCTCCGCTTCCAGGAGGAGCTTGCCGAGCAGCGCCGGGTCGGGCAGCTCCATCGGGTACTCGCCGTCGAAGCAGGCCCGGCAGAGCTGGTCCTTGGGCTGCTTGGTGGCCTCGATCATCCCGTCGATCGAGATGTAGGCCAGCGAGTCGGCGCCCAGCGAGCGGCCGATCTCCTCGACCGACAGGCCGTTGGCGATCAGCTCGGCGCGGGTGGCGAAGTCGATGCCGAAGAAGCACGGCCACTTCACCGGCGGCGAGGAGATCCGGATGTGCACCTCGGCGGCGCCGGCCTCGCGGAGCATCCGGACGAGTGCGCGCTGGGTGTTGCCGCGGACGATCGAGTCGTCCACGACCACCAGGCGCTTGCCGCGGATGACTTCCTTGAGCGGGTTGAGCTTGAGCCGGATGCCGAGCTGGCGGATGGTCTGGTTCGGCTGGATGAAGGTGCGGCCCACGTAGGCGTTCTTCACCAGGCCGGAGCCGAACGGGATGCCGCTGGCCTCGGCGTAGCCGATCGCGGCGGGGGTGCCGGACTCCGGGGTCGCTATCACCAGGTCGGCCTCGACCGGGGCCTCGGCGGCCAGCTTGCGGCCCATCTCCACCCGGGAGAGGTGCACGTTGCGGCCGGCGATGGTGGTGTCCGGGCGGGCCAGGTAGACGTACTCGAAGACGCAGCCCTTGGGCTTGGCCTCGGCGAAGCGCGAGGTGCGCATGCCGTTCTCGTCGATGGCGATCAGCTCGCCGGGCTCCACCTCGCGGATGAAGCTGGCGCCGACGATGTCGAGGGCGGAGGTCTCGGAGGCCACCACCCAGCCGCGCTCGATCCGGCCCAGCACCAGCGGGCGGATGCCCTGCGGGTCGCGGGCGGCGTAGAGCGTGTGCTCGTCCATGAAGACCAGCGAGAAGGCGCCCTTGACGTCCGGCAGCACCTTGCGGGCCGTCTCCTCGATGGAGAGGTCCGGGTGGCCGGCCAGCAGGGCGGTCAGCAGGTCGGTGTCGTTGGTGGCCGCGGTCCGGCCGGAGCGGGAGACGTGCTCCTCGCCCGGCAGTTCGGCGACCATCGCCGCGAGTTCGGCGGTGTTGACCAGGTTTCCGTTGTGGCCGAGGGCCAGCGAGCCGTGAACGGTCGCGCGGAAGGTCGGCTGGGCGTTCTCCCAGACCGAGGACCCGGTGGTCGAGTAGCGGGCATGTCCGACGGCGATATGCCCGTGCAGCGACCCCAGGGAGGTCTCGTCGAAGACCTGGGAGACGAGTCCCATGTCCTTGAAGACGAGAATCTGGGAGCCGTTGCTCACTGCGATGCCCGCGGATTCCTGTCCGCGGTGCTGCAGGGCATACAGGCCGAAGTACGTGAGCTTGGCGACCTCCTCGCCGGGAGCCCAGACACCGAAGACGCCGCAAGCGTCCTGGGGGCCCTTCTCGCCGGGGAGCAGGTCGTGGTTGAGTCGTCCGTCACCACGTGGCACGTCTCCGAGTCTAGGGCAGCCCGGGCGAACGGCCTGATGGCAGCCTCCTGGTACGCGCGTAGATACCGCCGCTTACCAGCTTTTCGCACAGCGGGTGGCCGCCTTCACGCCCTTGTCATCAGGGCTTCGCACAGTGGACGGGCCACCGGAACGTGAGCCTGCTCACGCTGGGTGACCGGGGCCCGCCGCCGCTCAGGCGGCGGGCAGCAGCAGCCGCCAGGAGTCCGGGCGGACCGTCCAGGTGCGGTGCCGGACCGGGCCGACCGGGCAGCCGTCGGCCTCGTAGCCGAAGCCGCGGCCGGCCACGGTGAGCAGGCCGGCCCGGTGGCGCTGCGGGCGGCCGTCGAGGTCCAGGGCGAGTTCCATCGCGCCGTCGACCATGGCCACCCGCAGGTGGCGCACCCGCTGGTGGACGTCGGCCAGCAGGCGGCCGTCGGCCTCGATGCGCAGTTCCTCCGGCCCGGCGGGGCTCGCCTGCTCGGCCGCAGCCAATTTCGCCCATAGCGAACGCCAACCACCCGTCCGGCCCTGGCGCGGGCCGGTGAAGCGCACTTCGGCGAGCACCACGCCGCCGCCGTCGTCGAGCAGCAGGTCCAGCCGGCGGGCGGCGCCGGCCAGCACCGCGCGGGCGGCCGCGACCGGCTCGGGGGGCACGCCGAGCAGCCGGGCGGTGGCGGTGGCGACCGGGCCGCCGACCGGGACCAGCCCGACCGGGTCGGCGTCCAACTCCCGTTGCCGGTGCAGGGCCTGGAGCACCCGCTGGAGCGCCTGGTCGGACCCGATCACCACCGCCCGGCGCCTGCCCCGGTGGGCGAGCACCCGGTCGAGTTCGGACGGGCTCTCGGGCAGCGCGACCTTGACGTCGGCACCGCCGCACAGCACGTCCTTGGCGATCCGCACCGATTCGCCGTCGGCCTCCCGGGCCGACGGATCGAGCAGGACCAGCAGCGGCCCGGGGGCCCCGGCGTCGTCCGGGGGGCGGGATACGGGCGTGGACAGCGACGACACGACCGGTCCTTCCTCAGGTAATCTCTCGGTGCAAGAGCCCCTTGCGCCATTGCGCCAGGGGCTTCGTCCATCTCGGGCCAGACTGCGGTCTACGCAGGATGCCCCAACCGGAAGGGGTGTACGCCTGTGCCGGCACTCGTGCTCGTTGGTGCCCAGTGGGGAGACGAGGGCAAGGGGAAGGCCACCGACCTCCTCGGCGGCTCCGTCGACTACGTCGTCCGCTACCAGGGCGGCAACAACGCCGGTCACACGGTGGTCATCGGCGACCAGAAGTACGCCCTGCACCTGCTGCCTTCCGGCATCCTCAGCCCCAACGTCGTGCCGGTGATCGGCAACGGCGTGGTGATCGACCCGGGCGTGCTGCTCTCCGAGCTCAAGGGCCTGGACGAGCGCGGCATCGACACCTCGAAGCTGCTGATCTCGGGCAACGCCCACCTGATCACCCCGTACCACCGGACGCTGGACAAGGTCACCGAGCGCTTCCTCGGCAAGCGCCGGATCGGCACCACCGGCCGCGGCATCGGCCCGGCCTACGCCGACAAGATCAACCGCGTCGGCATCCGGGTCCAGGACCTGTTCGACGAGTCGATCCTGCGCCAGAAGATCGAGGCGGCGCTGCACGACAAGAACCAGCTGCTGGTCAAGCTCTACAACCGGCGCGCGATCCCGGCCGAGCTGGTGCTCGAGGAGTACCTGGGCTACGCCGACAAGATCAAGCCGTACCTGGCCGACACCACCCTGGTCCTGGACGAGGCGCTGAAGGCGAACAAGGTCGTCCTGCTGGAGGGCGGCCAGGGCACCCTGCTGGACGTCGACCACGGCACGTACCCGTTCGTCACCTCGTCGAACCCGACCTCCGGCGGCGCCTGCACCGGCTCCGGCATCGGCCCGACCAAGATCGACCGGGTCATCGGCATCCTGAAGGCGTACACCACCCGGGTCGGCTCGGGCCCGTTCCCGACCGAGCTGCTGGACGCCGACGGCGAGGCGCTGCGCCGGATCGGCGGCGAGCGCGGCGTCACCACCGGGCGCGACCGGCGCTGCGGCTGGTTCGACGCGGTGATCGCCCGCTACGCGACCCGGGTCAACGGCCTGACCGACTTCTTCCTCACCAAGCTGGACGTGCTGACCGGCTGGGAGCAGATCCCGGTCTGCGTGGCGTACGAGATCGACGGCAAGCGGGTCGAGGAACTCCCGTACAACCAGTCGGACTTCCACCACGCCAAGCCGATCTACGAGAACCTGCCCGGCTGGACCGAGGACATCTCGA
The DNA here is from genome assembly GCF_000721345.1 of Kitasatospora sp. NRRL B-11411. Taxonomy (NCBI): domain Bacteria; kingdom Bacillati; phylum Actinomycetota; class Actinomycetes; order Kitasatosporales; family Streptomycetaceae; genus Kitasatospora; species Kitasatospora sp. NRRL B-11411. Next base: position 81,562 of record NZ_JOGH01000016.1, read on the forward strand.
AGGCCCAGACCTTCGGCGACCTGCCGAAGAACGCGCAGGCGTACGTGAAGGCGCTGGAGGAGATGTCGGGCGCCCCGATCTCGGCGATCGGCGTCGGCCCCGGCCGGACCGAGACCATCCAGGTCAACTCCTTCCTGTAAGGCGTCCGCGGCAGGCCCGGCGTCCCCGTCCGCGGGGGTGCCGGGCCTTTCGCACGGCTCGGGACATTTGCACTAGTGCAGATATGGCTTGCTACTGGTGCAAAGTTGGCCCTACCGTGGGGCGCATGACCGCGAAGCTGCCCGCACCCGTCGCCCTGTCCGGCCGGCACGTCCGGCTGGAGCCGCTGACCCGCGCCCACGTGTCCGACCTGTTCGCGGCCGGCGGCGGGGACGAGGAGGTGTGGCGGTGGATCCCCGTCCCGATGCCGCGCACCGAGGCGGACATGGCGGCGGTCGTCGACACCCGACTGGCCGACCCGGACTGCGTCCCGTTCGCGGTGGTGGCGGTCGGCAGCGGGCGGGCGGTCGGGATGAGCTGCTACTACGACGCCGACGCCGAGAACGAACTGCTGGAGATCGGCGGCACCTGGTACGCCCGCGCGGTGTGGCGCACCGCGGTGAACACCGAGGCCAAGCTGCTGCTGCTGACGCACGCCTTCGAGGAGCTCGGCATGGGCCGGGTGTCCTGGCAGACCGACCACCGCAACGAGCGCTCGCAGAACGCGATCCGGCGGCTCGGCGCCGTCCACGAGGGCACCTTCCGGCGGAACAAGCGGCGCCCGGACGGCAGTTGGCGCGACAGCGTGCACTTCTCGATGCTGGCCGGCGAGTGGCCCGCCGCCAAGGCCCGGCTGACCGGGCGGCTGGCGGCCGGCTGAGCCCGGCGGCCGGCTGAGTCCGGCGGTCGGCTGAGTCCGGCGGTCGGCGGTCGGCGGTCGGCTGAGTCCGGCGCGGGACGCCGGTGCGGGGCGCCGGCGCGTCAGTAGATGGCGGCGGAGACGATCGCGGCCACGGCCAGGTTGGTGGAGGCGGTCACCCAGACCGCCGGGTGCGGCTCGCTGTCGACCAGCAGCTCGCCCAGCTTCCCCGGCGTCACCAGGTCCAGCACCCAGAACGAGACGGCCATCAGCAGCAGGCCGAACACCCCGAACACGGCCGCCGCCGCCAGGCCCTTGCCGAACTCCTGGTAGGTCGACATCACCGCGGTGAACACGATCGCGCCGATCGCCAGCAGCGCCGAGCTGAGCACCACGGCGGCGTTCCGGTTGCGCTCGATCCAGATCTGCCGGCGCAGCTCACCGGGCGTCAGCACGTCGACCAGCACCACGCCGAGCAGCAGCAGGACCAGCCCGACCGCACCGTACGCGGACGCGTATCCCAGCTGGTGAAGGATGTCGCTCATGCGTCCCGCCCCTCCTGCCTGTCCGGCCGCCGGCCCCGTGCCGAGGACCGGCACAACATAGCGCACGGGGCGGGCGCGGCCGGGAACCGCGGCGGTCGCGACGACCACGGCAGTCGCGGCGGCGGTCGCAGCGGTCGCGGCTCAGTCGTTGTGCTCGACCAGGCGGTCCAGGCAGACCGCGACGGCGATCATCAGCGGGACGTCGACGCCGTCGGCGATCTCCACGCCGTAGGTGTCGCGGATCCGGAACCACTTGCGGGAGACCTCGGCGAGGTGGTGGCCGTCGCCCTTGACCGTGTACTCCTTGTCGATCAGGTCGCCGTGGATCTCGTACTCGCCGCCGTTCTCCAGCTCCACGTGGTACTTGTCGTGGAACGGGGTGAACAGCTTCTTGCGGACGGTCGCCACCACGTCCCCGTCGGCGTTCTCGATCTTCATCGCGTCGCGGACGGTCAGCACCTTCTCCCGGATGGTGGCGACCGTGTTGCCCGCCGGGTCCTGCAGCTCGAAGGTGTCGCGGATCCGCAGCACCTTGCCGTCCACCAGGAAGCACTTCTCGCCGTGCTCGTCCTCGACCCAGTAGTCGTCGCCGACCGCGAAGAGGCGCTCCTTGACCACGAACTTCCGACCCATGTCCCCGACTCCTCGTCTGCTCGCCGGCCCGCCGTCGGGCGGCACCCGCCATGGTGCCACCGAGGGCTACGTCAAGTCCCACAACAGGCGGTAGTAGGCGAGGCGTTCGGTGTCCGGCTCGACGCCGTACGCCTCCAGCAGGGGACGCTCCCAGCCCGGGCCGTAGTTCCACACGGTGCTCCAGGAGGCCACCGCCAGGTCCGCCCAGCGGTCGGCCGTCCCGAGCGCGCCCAGGTCGACGTGGCCGGAGGACCGGCCGTCGTCGCCGACCAGGGTGTTGGGCGCGCAGGCGTCCCCGTGGCAGACCACCTCGACGTCCACCGGCGGCGGGTCGGCCAGCACCGCCAGCGCCCGCTCCACGCTGCCGTGGTGGCGCAGGTCCGGGTGCCAGTGGGCCGGGTCGCGGCGCAGCTCGACGGCCCGGGCGACCCGGGCGGGCGCCGACCAGTCGTACGGGCAGCCGGCCACCGGCAGCGCCTCGTGGAAGGCCCGCAGGCCCTCGCCGATCGCCCGGACGGCCGTCGCCGGATCCCGCTTGAGCTGCTCGTCGACGGCGGAACGGCCCGGCAGGCCGGCCGTCAGCAGCCAGCGGCCGCGCTCGTCGTCGCCGCCGCCCAGGCCGAGCACCTCCGGGACGGTGGTGAACCGCCGGGCCCAGCCCAGCCGTTCGGCCTCCGCCGCGAAGTCCGCCGGGCTGCCGGGCGGCGCCCACTTCACGAACCGCCGGCCCGGGCCGTCGCCGAGCCGGAACGTCAGGCCGTGCAGCTCGTTGCGCCACACCGCGACGACCGGCTCACCGGCCGCCAACTCGGCGACGACGGGCGGAACTTCGACATCGTCCTCGGGCACGTACGCGATCATCCGGCCATTGTCGCGCGCGGGCCGGACGGCGTCATGCGGGTTTCGGCGCCCGGCCGGACGGGAGCGGGCGGAACCGGGGCGGGGCGCCGGACGTACTAGACGTACCACCGGCTGCCGGGGGACGGGAGCCGGGGAGACCGGGAGACGGAGGTCGGCATGGCCGAGGGGAACGGCGGCCCGGACGGGACGGGGGCGGAAGCGGGGACGGGGGCGGGGGCGGGCGAGTTGCTCGGCACCGGCCGTACCGCGGACGTCTTCGCGCTGCCCGACGGGCGGGTGCTGCGCCGCTACCGCGACGGGACCGACGCGCGGGGCGAGGCCGAGCTGATGGCGCACCTCGCCGGGCACGGCTACCCCGTACCGGCCGCGCAGCCCGGCGAGCGGCCCACCGACCTGCTGATGGAACGCCTGGACGGCCCCACCCTGGCGCAGGCCGTCGCCACCGGCGCGCTCGCGCCCGCCGCCGCCGGGCAGCTGCTCGCCGACCTGCTGTGCCGGCTGCACGCCGTCCCGCCGCGTACCGCCGCCCGGCCCGGCGACCGGGTGCTGCACCTCGACCTGCACCCCGAGAACGTGCTGCTCACCGCCCGCGGGCCGGTCGTCATCGACTGGAACACCGCCACCGAGGGCGACCCCGCCCTGGACACCGCGATGAGCGCCGTCGTCCTCGCCCAGGCCATGCTCGGCATGCCCGAGTTCGCCGCCCTCGCCCCCGCGATCCTGGTCCCGCTGCTGCGCGCCCTGCCGCCCGTCCCCGACCACCAGCTGGCCGCGGCCCGGGCCCGCCGCGCCGCCAACCCGACCCTCGGCCCCGCCGACCACGCCCACCTGGACGCGGCCGTCGCCCTGGTCCGCGACTGCGCGGCCCGCGCGGGGGCGGCGGGGGTCTAGGTCCGGAGTTCGGGAGCGGGTGCGGGCTCGGGCGCGGCCAGCAGGCCGGTCAGGAAGTCCAGTCGGGCGGTCGCCGGGCCGGTCCGGCGGGCCGATTCCAGTGCCGCGCGGGCCTCTTCGGGGCGTCCGGCGCGGTGGAAGGCCAGGGCCAGGGTCGCGTACGCCGCGCTGCGGCGCAGCGGGGTGCTGCCGACGGCGGCCGCCGAGCGGGCCTCGTCGATTGCCAACCCCGGGTGGTTCCGGGCGAGTTCGTACAGGGCGGGCAGGTCGCTGCCCGCGCGCAGGCTGCGCGGGGTGCGGAGGGCGGCACGGTGCAGGGCGTGGAAGGCTGCGCGGTCGGCGTCGTCGGCGGCACCGGTCTCGTCCAGGTAGGCCAGGGCCCGGGCCTGCAGCAGGTCCATGGCGCCGCCCGCCCGGGCGGTCGACTCCGCGGCCCGGTCGGCGAGTTCGCGGTAGCGGCCCTCGGCCAGCAGCACGCTCAGGCCGATCCCCCCGGCGGCGGTGCTGGGCGGCAGGGCGTCCAGCAGGCGGCGGGCCTCGGCGACGTCGCGCTGCATCGTCCGTGCCACCTCCTGCAGTTCCGGAGCCAGCCGCACGGCTGCGGACGTCGTGTGCAGCACGACCAGCATCAGCGCCGGCGCCACCGTGCCCGCCAGGCACACCACCGCGGCGGCCGGGCCGAAGTCCCCGCCCGCCAGGTCCAGCAGACACCCGCCCAGCGCGGCGACGCCCAGGTACGCCAGCAGCGCGGGCAGCAGCCGTCCCGGCCCGGACGCCGGGTCGGTGCCGAGCAGCAGCGGCCGCACCATCGGCAGTGGGAACCGCCGCAGCTGCCACCCGCCGCGCGGCCCCGGCACGGTGCGCACGGGGGCGCCGGAGCCGAACGACCAACCGTCGACCCGCAGCCCGAACCACCGGGCCGGCCCGGCCAGGTAACCCGCCCAGAGCAGGCCCGCCGCGTACAGGCCCGTCACCGCACCGGCCTCGGCCTGCAACCCGTCCGCGCCGTTGCGCAGGTACCACCAGAGCACGCCCAGCAGCGCCACCGGGCCGACCGTCCGGTGTACCCGGTCGACCAGCTTCCACCGCCGTATCAGTTGTTCGTCTTCCACGGCGGGAGATCGTCCCAGAACCGGCCGGGGGCCGGAAACCCTTCCGGAGAACGCGGCCGCCGCCCTCGCCCGCGCTCCTCGGAAGGCTCGGGAAGGCTTTGCCCAGCGGCCCGGGCCTGGGCCCGGAGCCCGCAGTGGCCTCGGCCGACGCACCTGGAGGACGTGCCGGTCGGCCTGCCGCGATCCGCGTGGAATGCCGCTCCGGTCCGATGAGGTTGACTGGGGTCATGACTTCTCGTGCACGCGTCCGCGCCCCCGAACTGGTGGGCAAGGGCGGATGGCTGAACACCGGCGGCAAGGACCTGTCGCTGGTGGACTTCCGCGGCAAGATCGTGATCGCGGACTTCTGGACCTTCTGCTGCATCAACTGCCTCCACGTCCTGGACGAGCTCCGGGAGTTGGAGGAGAAGCACCGGGACACCGTGGTGATCGTCGGCGTGCACTCGCCGAAGTTCGTCCACGAGGCGGACCACCGGGCGGTGGTGGACGCGGTGGCCCGGTACGAGGTGCACCATCCGGTGTTGGACGACCCGGAGCTGGTGACGTGGAAGCAGTACGCGGTGCGGGCCTGGCCGACGCTGGTGGTGATCGACCCGGAGGGGTACGTGGTCGCGCAGCACGCGGGCGAGGGGCACGCGCACGCGATCGCCAGGCTGGTGGAGGAGCTGGAGGCGGAGCACGCGGCGAAGGGGACGCTGCGGCGCGGCGACGGGCCGTACGTGGCGCCCGAGCCGCAGGCGGGTGACCTGCGCTTCCCGGGGAAGGCGGTGCGGCTGCCGGACGGGCACTACCTGGTGGCCGACTCGGGGCACCACGCGCTGGTGGAGCTGGACGCGGACGGCGAGACGGTGCTGCGGCGGATCGGCGACGGGGTGCGCGGGCTGGTGGACGGGGCCGCGCCGCGGTTCAGCGAGCCGCAGGGCCTGGCGCTGGTGCCGGCCGGGCTCGGCCTGGGCTACGACGTGGTGGTGGCCGACACCGTGAACCACGCGCTGCGCGGGGTGCGGCTGGCGGACGGCAGCGTGACCACGCTGGCGGGCACCGGGAAGCAGTGGTGGCAGGGTTCGCCGACCTCCGGGGCGGCCCGCGAGGTGGACCTGTCCTCGCCGTGGGACGTGGCGTTCTTCGACGGCCGGGTGTGGATCGCCATGGCGGGCGTGCACCAGCTGTGGTCCTTCGACCCGGCGGCCGGGACGGTCGCCGTCGCGGCGGGCACCACCAACGAGGGCCTGGTGGACGGCCCGGCCGACGAGGCGTGGTTCGCCCAGCCGTCCGGCCTGGCGGTGTCCGCCGACGGCGGGCGGCTGTGGGTGGCCGACTCGGAGACCTCCGCGCTGCGCTGGGTTTCACGTGGAACCCACGAGGTGCGAACCGCCGTCGGCACCGGCCTGTTCGACTTCGGGCACCGGGACGGCGCGGCCGAACAGGCGCTGCTGCAGCACCCGTTGGGTGTGACCGTGCTGCCGGACGGCTCGGTGGCGGTCAGCGACACCTACAACCACGCGCTGCGCCGCTACGACCCGGCGTCCGGCGAGGTCAGCACGCTGGCGACCGACCTGCGCGAGCCGTCCGGCGCGGTGGTGGTGGACGGCGACATCGTGGTGGTGGAGTCGGCCCGGCACCGGCTGACCAGGCTGCGGCTGCCCGAGGAGGCGGTCCGGGTCGAGGCGGTCGCGCACCGCACGCAGCGGGCCGCCACCGAGGTCGCCCCGGGGGCGCTGCAGTTGGACGTGGTGTTCTCCGCGCCGACCGGCCAGAAGCTGGACGAGCGCTACGGCCCGTCGACCCGGCTGCTGGTCAGCGCGACGCCGCCGGAGCTGCTGGTGTCGGGCGCGGGCGCGGACAGCGCGCTGAGCCGCGAGCTGGTGCTCTCCGACGAGGTGGCCGAGGGCGTGCTGCACGTCTCGGCGATGGCGGCGTCCTGCGACGACGACCCGGAGATCGAGTACCCGGCCTGCCACGTGCACCAGCAGGACTGGGGCGTGCCGGTGCGGCTGGTGGCGGGCGGCGCGAGCCGGCTGCCGCTGGTGCTGGCCGGGATGGAGTGAGCGGGCGCGGGGTGCGGGCCGCGGGCCCGCACCCCGTAGGGCCTCAGCCCTCCAGGAAGGCCTTGATCGCGCTCGCCAGGTAGTGCGGGTCCTCGGCGCCGCACAGCTCGCGGGCGGAGTGCATGGACAGCGCGGCGATGCCGCAGTCCACGGTGGTGATGCCGAGCCGGGCCGCGGTGATCGGGCCGATCGTGGTGCCGCAGGGCATCGCGTTGTTGGAGACGAAGGACTGCCACGGCACGCCGGCCTTCTCGCAGGCGGCGGCGAACACCGCCCGGCCGACCCCGTCGGTGGCGTACCGGTTGTTGACGTTGACCTTGAGGATCGGGCCGCCGTTGGGCATCGGGTGGTGGCCGGGCTCGTGCCGCTCGCTGTAGTTGGGGTGCACGGCGTGGCCCATGTCGGAGGACAGGCAGACGGTGCCGGCCAGCGCGCGGGCGCGGTCCTCCAGGGTGCCGCCGCGGGCGTGGCAGGAGCGCTCCAGCACGTTGCCGAGCAGCGGGCTCTGCGCGCCGGTGTCGGACTCGCTGCCGGTCTCCTCGTGGTCGAACGCGGCCAGCACCGGGATGTACGGCAGGTCGCCGCCGGCCTCGGCGACGGCGGCCAGCGCGGCGGTGGCGGCGTGCACGGACAGCTGGTTGTCCAGCCGGGGCCCGGCCAGCAGTTCGCGGTCGCGGCCCAGGTAGGCGGGCGGCTGCACGTCGTGCGCCATCAGGTCCCAGCCGGCGATGTCGGCGGCGGCCAGGCCGGCCTTGTCCGCGACGTACTCGAGCAGGGCGCCCTCGGTGGTGCCGCCGATTCCCCAGATCGGCGTCAGGTGGCGCTGGCGGTCGAGCTTGAGGCCGTCGTTGACCCCGCGGTCGAGGTGGATGGCCAGCTGCGGGACGCGCAGCAGCGGCTCGTCCAGGTGCACCAGCCGGGTGGTGCCGTCGCGCAGCGCGAGCCGGCCGGAGAGCCCGAGGTCCCGGTCGAGCCAGGTGTTGAGCGGGACGCCGCCGTAGATCTCCACGGCGACCTGCCGCCAGCCGGCCGAGCTGGTGTCGGGGACGGGCTTGACCCGTAGGTTCGGCGAGTCGGTGTGGGTGCCGACCACCCGGTAGGGGGTGGCGGCCGTCGCGTTCTCCGGCACGTACCAGGCGACCAGCGCGCCCCCGCGCACCAGGTAGCGGCCCCCGCTGCCGCCGTCCCAGGCGTCCGTCTCGCTGACCCGGCGGAAGCCGACCCGCTCCAGCCGCTCGGCCGCGCTCGCCACCGCGTGGTACGGCGAGGGGGAGGAGGCGAGGAAGGCGATGAGGTCGTCCGTGTGCTTCCGGTCGAAGTGGGCCGTTCGGGCGGCGGTCGACATTTTGCTCCTGGGTAGAGGGCGGGACGGGCCGGTTGGGGTTGCGGGTCCGCCCCCTGAGCATATGCCCGTACACGGACAGGGCCGCGGCAAGTCCGCAACGGTGACACAACGGTGAACGGGCCGCGACCCAACGCCACGGAGGGCGCCGCGCGGGGCCCGGAACGACACCGCGGGGCCCGGTGCAGTACCGGGCCCCGCGGGGTGAGGGTGGGTCGGGCGGTCCTGTGCCGGACGCCGGGTCAGAACGCCTCTTCGGCCAGCTCCATCAGCTCGTTGTCGACGTTCTCGGCGATCTGGCGCTGCGCGGCGGTGGTCGGCAGCACGGTGCGGGCGAAGTGCTTCGCGGCGGCGACCTTGCCCCGGTAGAACGGGACGTCCTTCTCGGAAGCGCCGGCCTCCAACTTGGCCAGCGCGACGGCGGCCTGGCGCAGCAGCAGCCAGCCGACCACCACGTCGCCGGAGACCAGCAGCAGGCGGGTGGTGTTCTGGCCCACCTTGTACATGTTCTTGACGTCGGCCTCGACGGCCGACAGGTCGGCGATCAGCTTGCCGACGATGGCCTCCAGGTCGCCCGCGGCCTTGGCCAGCAGGTCGCGCTCGGCGGCCAGTTCGGCGCCGCCCTCGCCGGTGGCGAGGAACTTGGTGATCTGCTCGTTGACGGCGGTCAGCGCCTGGCCGCCGTCCTTGACGATCTTCCGGAAGAAGAAGTCCTGGCCCTGGATGGCGGTGGTGCCCTCGTACAGGGTGTCGATCTTGCCGCGCAGGCGGGCGGCGAGCATGTCGTCCTGCACCGAGGCGGTGTAGAGGACCAGGGCGCGCATGCCCTCGGCGTACGCCTTCTGGGTGAGCAGCGAGCGGCGCACGTCGGGGTGGTGGGTGATGGTGACGCGCGGCGCGGTCTTGTCCATGAACTGCGCGAGGTCGGCGCCCTGCACGCGCTCCTTGGCGTACTCCAGCGCGTTCAGGTAGCCGGTGGACAGGGTGGCGATGGCCTTCGTGCCGACCATCATCCGGGCGAACTCGATGATCTTGAACATCTGGCGGATGCCGTCGACGGTCTCGCCGAGCAGCCAGCCCTTGGCGGGGTGCTTGGCGCCGAAGGTCATCTCGCAGGTGTTGGACGCCTTGAGGCCCATCTTGTGCTCGACGTTGGTGGCGTAGACGCCGTTGCGCTCGCCGAGCTCGCCGGTCTCCCAGTCGAAGTCGAACTTCGGCACGATGTACAGGCCCAGGCCCTTGGTGCCCGGCTTGCCGCCCTCGGGGCGGGCCAGCACCAGGTGGATGATGTTCTCGGACATGTCGTGCTCGCCCGAGGTGATGAAGCGCTTGACGCCCTCGATGTGCCAGGAGCCGTCCTCCTGCTTGACCGCCTTGGTGCGGCCGGCGCCCACGTCGGAGCCGGCGTCCGGCTCGGTCAGCACCATGGTGGCGCCCCACAGGCCCTCGACCATGCGCTGGGCGACCTTCTGCTGCTCCTCGGTGCCCTCGTCGTGGACGACGCCGGCGAAGGCCGGGCCGGAGGAGTACATCCAGATCGCCGGGTTGGAGCCGAGCACCTGCTCCGCGTACGCCCAGACCAGGGAGTTCGGGGTGACCTGGCCGCCGATGCCCTCCGGGATGCCCAGGCGCCACCACTCGGCGTCCATGAAGGTCTGGTAGCTCTTCTTGAAGGTCTCCGGGATCGGAGCGGTGTTGGTCTCCGGGTCGAACACCGGCGGGTTGCGGTCGGCGTCGACGAACGAGGCGGCGAGGTCGTTCTCGGCCAGCCGGGCGATCTCGCTGAGGATGTTCTTCGCGGTGTCGACGTCCATCTCGGCGAACGGACCGGTGCCGTACACCTGGTCGCGGCCGAACACCTCGAAGAGGTTGAACTCCACGTCCCGCAGGTTGGACTTGTAGTGACCCATGACCGTTTCTCCGGTTCGTCTGCTCCACGGGCGGCCGCTTCCGGCGCACCGCTTACCCACCAGTACGCCCCATGATGCTACCGGTTGGTAACTTGTTCAAGCCCCCGGACGTCACCAGGGTATGAACGTGGTCACGTCCCACAATGGCCCCCGGCCCGGGATTGTGCGGATCACCCGCCCCCAAGCGGGGCGCGGCCCGATAGCCTTGTCCCCGTGTACGGCTACGAGCAGAGCGCCTACCAGGACCCCTACCAGCAGCAGATGCAGCAGGGGATGTCCGGCATGCCCGGCCCCGGGTACGGCGACCCGCAGGCCGCCCAGCAGTCGCTCTACCCCGAACCCTCGCCGCCCTCGCTGGCGGACGCGGTGCGCGCCTTCACCACCGGCGCGATGCCGGTGGAGGACTTCCAGGCCATCTTCATCACCTCCAAGGTGTACTGCCCGCGCGGCGACCGCCCCGGCTTCCTGGCCCTGCACAACACCCCGACCCCGGTGATCCCGATGTTCAGCTCGCTCAAGGAGCTGAAGCGGTACGCGGGCAAGGAGTCCAAGCACTTCTCGGTCACCGGCGCCGAGGTCCTCGACCTGCTGCCCACCGGGTACGGCTTCGCCCTCGACATGGAGGGCGAGCACCGGATGGTGTTCGACGCCCGCGCGGTCGAGCAGATGGTGGACTTCACCATGCGCCGGATGTACGGCTGACCCTCCCCGCCCCCGTCCCTCCCCACCCGTCCCCTCCCGGGCGGGAATGCGGGCCAATAGTTCAACGTTCAACCTTGCGAGTGGTTGAGCATTGAACTACTGTGGTGGACACAGGCCACAGACCCGCCGAAGGAGGCCGACATGCCCGCCGTGACCGTCGAGAACCCGCTGACCCTGCCGTGCGTCACCACCCCCGACCCGGTGCACAGCACCGCCCGGCCGGTCCTCACCGTGGCCACCGCCCCCGAGGGCTACGAGGGCGAGGGCTTCCCCGTCCGCCGCGCCTTCGCCAAGATCAACACCAAGTTCCTCGACCCGTTCATCATGATGGACCAGATGGGCGAGGTGGACTACGAGGCCGGCGAGCCCAAGGGCACCCCCTGGCACCCGCACCGCGGCTTCGAGACCGTCACCTACATCATCGACGGCACCTTCATCCACCGTGACTCGCACGGCGGCGGCGGCACCATCACCGACGGCGACACCCAGTGGATGACGGCCGGCTCCGGCCTGCTGCACATCGAGACCCCGCCGGAGTCCCTGGTGATGTCCGGCGGCCTGTTCCACGGCCTGCAGCTGTGGGTCAACCTGCCCGCCTCGGACAAGATGATCACCCCCAAGTACCAGGACATCCGCGGCGGCAGCGTCAAGCTGCTCACCTCCGCGGACGGCGGCGCGCTGATCCGCGTCATCGCCGGCGAGGTCGACGGCCACCAGGGGCCCGGCGCCACCCACACGCCGATCACCATGACCCACGTCTCGCTCACCCCCGGCGCGCAGCTCACCCTGCCCTGGCGCGCGGACTTCAACGCCCTCGCGTACGGTCTGGCCGGCAGCGGCTCGGCGGGCGAGGAGCGGCGGCCGTTCCGCACCGGCCAGGCCGTGGTCTTCGGCGACGGCGACAGCCTGACCGTCCGCGCCGACGAGAAGCAGGACTCGCGCTCCGCCACCTTCGAGTTCGTCCTGCTCGGCGGCCTCCCGATCCGCGAGCCCGTCGCCTGGTACGGCCCGTTCGTGATGAACAGCCACCGCGAGCTCCAGCAGGCCATGGAGGACTTCCAGGCCGGCCGCCTCGGCACCGTCCCCGCCGACGAGAACTGACCCGTCCGGCACCACCCGCAAGCCCGCGCCGGACCCTGCCCAGAAGGGACGGCGCGGGCTTCGACGTCTCCGGAGGCGACTCCGTTCCGGTGAGACGGCTCAGGCAGGGCAGCGTGTGCCCGGTACCGCGGGTACGGGTGCAGACCCATACGCCGCCGAACCGAGCGAGGGATTACCGGTGGACCCGTACGAGACATCGCCCGAACCGGGGAAAAGAAGCGCGGGGCGCCTGTGGGGGCGGATCGCCTTGCTGGTGTTCCTGCCACCGGTCGCTCTGGTCCTGGTATGGCGCTCGCACCGGCTGCGGCGGGGCGGTCAGGTTCTGCTGACGGTACTGTGCGTGCTCTGGACGATGCTGCTGCTCGCACTGATCATCAGCCCGCTGACGGGGAAGAACGCCCCCACCCCGAGCGGGAGCACACCTTCGCCGACACCCGGCGGCAGCCCCAGCACGTCGAGCGCGCTCCCGTCACCGAGCCCGACGCCGACCCCCGGTCCGACGCCGACACCGAGCCCGGCGCCAACAGCGGGCGAGCCGACGGTCGTCGTGAGCCCGCCCGCCGTGGTGACGCCGACGCCCGAAACGACCACGCCCGAACCTGCGACCAGCAGTGCGCCGGCCGAGCCGTACTACAAGAACTGCACCGAGGCGAAGGCCGCCGGCGCCGCGCCGCTGCACCGCGGGGAGCCGGGCTACCGCTCCGCGCTCGACCGGGACGGGGACGGGATCGCCTGCGAGAAGTAGCGGGCGGAACCGGGCGGGGGGCGGGGGCGTTCGGAGGGGTGCCGGGCGGACGGTCCGGACGGGGGCAGGGGGAAGGGGCGGCGGGATGCCGGAGGACGACTACCTGAGCGGCACCATCCGGGCGTACGACCGGGATCCGGGGCGCTACGAGCGGGCGACCGCCGGGATGCTGCCGGAGGCCGAGCTGGACGCGTTCGTCGGGATGCTGCCCGACCGGGCCGGGCGGGTGCTGGACGTCGGCTGCGCGTTCGGGCGGGACACCGGGCTGCTCGCCGCGCGGGGGCTGCGGGCGCAGGGGGTGGACCTGTCGGCCGCGTTCGTGGCCCGGGCCGCCGAGCGGCACCCGGAGCTGCCGTTCCGGGTCATGGACGCCCGCCGGCTGGACTTCCCCGACGGGCACTTCGCCGGGATCTGGTGCCAGGCCACGCTGCTGCACCTGAAGGACCACGACGTGAGCGCGGCGCTGGCCGGGTTCCGCCGGGTGCTGGTGCCCGGCGGGGCGCTGTTCGCCGGGTTCAAGGAGGGCGAGGGCGAGGAGGAGGTCGTCGAGCGCTTCAGCAGCGACGCGTCCCGGTTCTACCGCTACCAGTCCGCGGCCGGCGTCACCGCCCTGCTGGAGGGCGCCGGTTTCCGGGTCGCGGCCGTCGAACGCTCCCACGAGGCGGAGCGCTACGGCCCCGGCCACCGCGACCTGACCTGGCTGCACGCCTTCGCCCACGCCCCGGGCGGCCGCGGGGCGTAGCCGCCGGCCGCGCCCGGGCCCGCCCGCACCGTCCCCGGACGGCGCGGGCGGGCTTTTCCGCGTTCCGGGCTCAACCTTCCGGCGGGCCCGCGCATTGAGAACGGGTGACAGGGGTGAGCAGCCGGAGGGGCGGATGCGCGGACACGACGAGTTGAGCTTCGAGGAGTACGCGGCCGGATCCGGGCGGCGGCTGTACCGGACGGCGTACCTGCTGTGCGGGGACACCCACCGGGCCGAGGACCTCGCCCAGACCACGCTGGCCAAACTGTTCGCGCACTGGCGGCGGGCGTCCCGGATGGAGCACCTCGACGCCTACGCCCGGACGGTGCTGACCAGGACGTTCCTGGGCGAGCAGCGCCGGCGGGCGGTGGCCCGGCGGCTCGGGATGCTGGCGTCCCGGCCCGAGGAGTCGCCCCCGGGCGGGGACACCGACCTGCGGGTGACGCTGCTCCACGCGCTGGACCTACTGCCGTCCCGGGCAAGGGCGATGGTCGTCCTGCGGTACTGGGAGGACCTGAGCGTGGAGACCGTGGCCGACCTGCTCGGGTGCAGCACCGGCACGGTCAAGAGCCAGTGCTCGCGCGCGCTGGCCCGGCTCCGCGAGCAGCTGGGCGAGCCGAGCCCGTACGCACCCGCGTGAGCCCGCCCGCGTGAGCCCGTGCGCGGGCCCGGCGGGCCGAGAACGAGACACCACACCGCGAAGGAGCATGGACGTGCAGGAGCAGGAAGGGGCGCCCGGGGCGCTCTTCGTCCGGGAGGCGATGGGCCGGGCCACCGAGGAGCTGGCCGAGCCGCCCGGGCTGACGGCAGGGGCGGTCCGGGAGGGCCGCCGGCGGCGGCTGCGGGCGCGGCTGGCGGTCGGCGGGGCGGCGGTGTGCACGGCGGCGCTGGCCGCGACGGGGCTGGCCGCCCTCCCCGGCACCGGCGGCGGGAGCGGCGGGGACGCGGGGCCCGCGCCGCTGCAGATGGCCGCGGCGCCGGCCGCCGGCCCGCGGGTCTTCCCGACCACGACGGTCGTCCCGACCGCGTCGCCCGACCCCTCGGCCTCCGGCCCGGCGGTTCCGGAGGCCGAGCGGCTGCGGATCGAGGACTTCCGGCAGCGCAGCGCCAACGTGCTGCACGACCTGCTGCCGGCGGAGGTCGGCTCGATCAGCCTGCTCAGCGACCACGTCTCCGACTACCTCGGGGAGTCCCCGCGGGGCGACCTGCTGCTGCGGCTCTCGGTGCGCCCGCACACCGGCGGGGGCCCGCCGGACGGACCCTGCACGAACACCCCGGTCGGACAGGAGGTACGGGTCAAGACCGCGGTCTGCAAGCGGGTCCGGGTGACCGACACCGTCACCGGCACCACCTGGCGGGCGGTGGACGGCGACGGCCTGACCTCCACCAGTGTGAGCTTCCGGCTCGGCAGCAGCGACGTGTACGTGGGGATCATGCCGTACGGGAAGAACCGGCTCTCGTCGCCGGTGCCGGTCGACCAGGTCGTCGCCTTCGCCCAGCAGCCCCGGGTCATGGCGCTGCTGGACGAGGGCGACCGGCACCCGGTGGAGGAAGCCCAGCTCTCCGGCCCCGCGTACGAGGAGTAGGGCTCCGCGCGCACCGCCCCGAGCGCCCGGCGGACGGCCCGCGGTGGGCGGCCCACGGCGGGCGGCCCACGGTGGGCGGCCCACGGCGGGCGGCCCACGGCGCAGCTATGTCATGCACATGCCTCACAAGGCGGGCCCACGGCCGCCGACACCCGACGAAGCAGGAGACACCGATGAAACAGCGCACCACCACGACCACCCTGCTGCTGGCCGCCGCCCTGCTGGTCGCGGCCGCCCCCGCGAACGCGCGCTCCGTGCCCCCGACGGGCGCGCAGGTCCAGAACGCCCAGACACAGGACGCGAACGCCCGGACCTGGCGGACGGACGCCTTCCCGGCCGGCGAGGGCGCCCTCAACCAGCCGGTCCGGGTCGGCGGCCACAGCACCTGGGCGCTCGGCAACCGGACGATCGGGCAGGGCCGGGAGCGGACCTCGGTCGGGATCGCCTACACCCGGGACGGCGCCGACGGCTCCTGGCGCGAACTCGCCCTCCCGGACGGCGTGCGGGGGCGGACCGCCGGCTCCGACGGCTCCGGCGGCACCTGGGTGACCGGCAGCGGACAGGGCACCACCACCCCGGTCAGCCGGTACCGCGCCGGGCAGTGGCAGACCGGGGAGGCGCCGCTGAACGCTCACGCCATGGGCGGCGGGCTCACCGGGTTCGCGACGGCCGGCGACCCGAACGACGTGTGGGCGGTCGGCTACTACCAGCCGGACGACTACCTGACCTTCTACGGCGT
The DNA here is from genome assembly GCF_000721345.1 of Kitasatospora sp. NRRL B-11411. Taxonomy (NCBI): domain Bacteria; kingdom Bacillati; phylum Actinomycetota; class Actinomycetes; order Kitasatosporales; family Streptomycetaceae; genus Kitasatospora; species Kitasatospora sp. NRRL B-11411. Next base: position 97,357 of record NZ_JOGH01000016.1, read on the forward strand.
CATCGACCACTGGGACGGCAGGACCTGGCAGTCGGCGCCGACCCCCGACCTCGGCACCGACTACTGGACGCTCTCCGCCGTCGTCGCCAACAGCCCCACCGACATCTGGGCCTCCGGCAACGTCGGCAACGAGGACGGCTGGCCGCGCCCGCTGCTGCTGCACTACGACGGCCGCTCCTGGACCGAGGCCGCCACGCCCGACCTGGACACCCGCCCCGGCGAACTCACCGAACTGCTCGCACTCGGCCCGAACGACATCTGGGCGGCGGGCGCCGAGATCGGCCCGTCCCACCACGACAAGCCGACCGTCGCCCACTACGACGGCCACCGCTGGACGTACCAGGAGACCGGCATCGACGCGGGCCGGCTCTACGGCCTCACCCGCACCCAGGACGGGGTGGCCGTGGTCGGAGCGGCCGGCACCGGCGGCGTCTACCGGCCGACCGGCGCCCGCCTGACCCACCGCGGCTGGGAACCGCTGGACGTCCCGCAGAGCATCACCGCCGGCGGACGCCGCCCCAGCGGCATCGTGAACGTCGCGGGCCGGCTGACCGTCGTCGGCACCGACTACGACGGCCCGGCGGACGAGCGCGTGCAGCTGCCCTTCTCCGTGACCCGCTGACCGACCGGTCCCGCCGGGCCGGGGACGGCGGTGTCCACCGGCACGGCCTCCCTTGTGGTGGAAGGAAGTTGACCGGCCTTCAGATCGGATCCGCGGCGGGCGGCAGGTCGAGTTCGGCCAGCACGGTGGCGCCCGCCGCGGCCTTGTCCGGGCCGGGCCCGGACTCGGCTCCGGGGTCGGCGGCGCGCAGGCGGCGCAGCGCCTCGGTGAGGCGGTCGGTGGCGCCGCGGAGCTGGGCGGCGCGCTCGGCGTGCAGGCCGGTCATCGGGTCGTCGACGACGGTGACCGGGATGCCGCGTTCGCGGGCCGCGGCCAGCACCGCCTCGCCCGCCTCCGGGATCAGGGTGAGCGCGGAGGCCGCGAACAGGCCGCCGGCCAGGTTCTTCGGACGGCCGATCAGGTTCTTGGCGACGATCTCGCAGGGCAGCGAGCGCTCCTGCCGCTGGGCGGCGGCGGTCGCCGCCAGCGCGACGGTGAGCAGCGCCTCGGCGGCCCTGGTGACCAGCCACTTGCGGCCGGGGACGGGCGGCAGGAACTCGCGGATCCGGTCCACCTCGCGCTCGACCACCACGTCCGGCAGCAGGTCGACGGTGCTGTGGCAGCGGATCTCCAGCACCTTGCCCCAGGCCACCGACTCCCCGTCGAAGCCGAGCTCCTCGGGGCCGACCGCGACCTGGCCGAGGCCGTCCAGCAGGTGCAGCAGCCGCACCGCCGGGCCCGGGACGTGCGGGAGCCGGCCGACCAGCCCGGCCAGCGAGACCTCCCACTCCTCCGTCAGCGGCACTCCCGGCTTCGGGTGCGTCTCCAGCGCCCGCCGCGCCCAGTCCGAACCGGCCCTGGCCCGGGCCGAGGCCACCGCCCCCGTCACGGCCCCCGACACCGACCCCAGCGCGGCCCCGGCCCGCCGCCCGGCCCCCTCGCCGACCTGCTTGATCCCCACGCCGTCCTCCCCTGGTCCGTTCCGACCGCCACGCTACCGCCCGGGGGTGCGCGGATTGAGGGGGTGAGGATCGGGCGGTGGGGAATCGGGGGCGCGGGGCGGGGAGTTGGGGATGAGCGACGGTCAACTACCGAACCGGAGGACGGCATGGCGACGATTCACCGCACCACTTTGGAGCCGGGCAAGCTGGAGCTGCTCGCGGGGTGGCTGCCGGAGCAGGAGTGGTTCCGGGCGGGCGGCGGGGAGCTGGTGCGGGCCGGCGGGTTCCGGCTGGACGACCCGGCGGGCGAGGTGGGGATCGAGCTGATGGTGGTGGCGGACGGACGGGACGCCTACCTGGTGCCGATGGCGTACCGGGCGGCTCCGCTGGAGGGGGCGCCGGCGGGGGCGCTGATCGGGACGGCGGAGCACGGGGTGCTGGGCAAGCGCTGGTTCTACGACGGGGCGCAGGACCCGGTGGTGCGGGAGCAGTTGGCGCGGCTGCTGCACGGGGAGGCGGTGCCGCAGATGCAGAGCGAGAGCGACACGGTGGACGAGGGCGTGGCGGTGGCGCCGGTGGCGGCCGGGGCCGTGCCGGTGGTGCGCCGGGTGCTGGAGCCGGCCGGGGAGCCCGCGGCGGGCGAGGTGGTGGCCGGGTACACCGCGCCGGACGGGTCGGCGCGGCGGGCGGTGTTCGTGGCGGACGGCCGGGACTGACGGCCGGTCAGAGCCGGGCGTAGAGCGCGGCGGCGTCGTCGTGGGCCTTGCCGCGGGGCCAGCGCAGGCAGGCGGCGTCGCTGCGTTCGGCGGCCCGGACCTGGGCGATCAGTTCGGCGGGGCCGTCCTCCGCGAGCAGGCGGAGGGCGTCGGCCCAACTGCCGAGTTCCAGGCGGTCGGTGTAGCGGGCGGCGCCGTCGGAGAGGGCGGCCACGCCGTGCAGGTCGGTGCGGGCGACGGCGCCGGTCTCGGCGTGCTGGGCGGCGTGCGGGGTGGCGGCGGCGATCCACGGGCCGCGGCCGGTGTTGCGGGCGGCCCGGACGGCGATCGCGTACCGCAGGTAGAGCGCGGCGCGTTCGGCGGTGCCCGGGACGGTGGACCAGATCTGGCGGCGCAGCGCCTCGCCGCCGGGGAAGCGCTGGTTGTCGCCGATCACCCGGGGCGGGCCGTCCTTGAGGTGGAGCACCAGCAGGGAGTCGCCGAGCGCCAGGTACTCCAGGGTGTCGCCGCGCAGCCGGGCGGCGACCACCATGGCGGCGGGGGTGGCCGGGTTGGCGAGGTCGCAGGTGCCGCCGTGCAGGGCGGCGGTCTCGGCGATGGCGTCGGCCAGGCAGTCGGCCATCGGGCGGTCGGTGCGGTCGGTGAGCCTGGCGAGCAGGTGGACGCCGAGGCGGCGGACGTACCAGGCGATGCCGTGGGTGCAGCCGGACCGGAGGGTGTCCGGGGCGCTGGAGCCGTCCAGGAGGACCAGGGCCTCCGGGGTGGCGGCCGCGAAGTCCTCGTTGGCCCGGTCGGGGCGGCGCGCGTCGACTGCCAGCTCTACCCGCATGCCCACCAGTCTGCGGCCGGGGCCCGGCCCCGAACAGGGGGGCGACCGTGATCCCTTCGCGGATGATTCGGACATAATGGTGCAAAGGTATGCCAATCAGTCGCAGTGTCCCCGGCCCGGCCCCCGGCCGCCGGCCCCGGCAACAGGAGCACCCCATGGTCTGGCAGTTCTTCGTCCTGGTGATCGCCTCGATCGGCTTCCCGGTCCTCACCCTGCTGTTCATGATGGGCGGCCTGCAGTACCGCGACGAGCGGACGCACCCGCACGGCGCGGCGCGCCGGGGCTGACGGGGGCGATATCGGCTGACAGCACCCCCGGTCGGCATGGCAGGGTGTGCTCCTAGTACACCCGCTCCCGTCCAGGAGGTCCCGAATGAGCAGCGACACCCCCCCGGCCGCCGAGCCCGCGCCGGAGGCCGCCACCGACGCCGGCGCCGGCACCGAGGCCGCCCCGGAGGACCAGAAGGCCAAGTTCCTGGCCGCGCTGCAGCGCAAGGGCAACGGGAACCGCGGCTCGGCCGGCGGCCCCGGCGGCGACTCGAAGATCCACGGCGCCCACGGCGCGGCCGGCGGCAAGCGCACCTTCCGCCGCAAGAGCGGCGGCTGAGCGGCCGTCCGCCCGCCGGAAGTCCCGGACGGCCGGTCCCGCGCCCACCGCGCGGGGCCGGCCGTCCGGCGTTCCCGACGCCCCGTCACGTCCTTCCGACGCCCCGTCAGGCGGCCGGCGGCGCGGCGGGACCGGCCGGCACCCGGGCGAGTTCCAGCGCCGGCGGCCGCGGTGCGGTGAGGAAGGCCAGCGCGTTGTCGACCACCGCCGGTTCGACCAGCACCCGGCTGTGGCCCAGGCCCCGGGTGGTGAGCAGGCGCAGCTGCCGCTCGCCGTACGCGGCCCGCAGCAGGTGCGCCTGGCGGAGCGGGACGACGTCGTCGTCCTCGTCGTGCACCACCAGGATCGGCGCGGTGACCAGTTCGGGGCGGCGGGTGGCGTCGAAGCGCTGCCAGATGTCCCCGGCGCCGGGCAGCAGGACGCGTTCGATCCGCCGGACGAGGTCCGCCCGGAGGCGGTCGTTCAGGCCCAGGACGGTGCTGAACCCGTCCACCAGGTAGGCGAATTCGGCGACTCCGGCGACGGCGACCAGGCGCCCGACGGGGACGCCCTCGGCCATCGCCAGCAGGGTGCAGCAGGTGCCGAAGGAGTGCGCGACGGCGCCCTCGAACGGGCCGTGCCGTTCGGCGAGCCGGCCGATCAGCTCGCGGTACTCCAGGATCGTGGTGGCCCGCCCCGCGGAGTCGCCGTGGCCGGGCGCGTCGAAGGCGACCGGGCTCAGCCCGAGGTCGAGTAGCCCGCGCACGTACGGGGTGAAGCGGGACGCCCGGGAGCGCCAGCCGTGCACCAGCAGCACCGGGCGGCGGCCGTCGCCCCAGTGGTAGACCCGCGCCCGCTTGCCGTTGACCACCAGTTCCCCGGTGGTGGCGCGCTCGTGCAGGGCGCGTTCGGCGGGGCGGACCCGGCCGCGCAGGAGCGGGTTCCGGAAGAGTTCGAAGGCCACCCGGCCGGGCGGGGCGGTGGCGATCCGGGAGGTGGCGTTCAGCGCGGTGCGCACGAGTGCGGTAGCTGCCATGGGCCAGATATTAGCGCGACCGTTCGTACAGTCTTGGAGGGACGGGCGGCGGCCCGGCCCGAGGGGGGTCGGTCATCCGGTCGCGGGGCGGCCGAGCAGGCGGCGGGCGGTCCGCAGCGTCCGGCCGTGGCGGGACGGGTCGAGGCGCCCGCCGGGGCCGCCGTCAGCCGGTGTGCTCGTCCGGGAGGTACGGGGTCTCGCGGAGGAAGAGCGCCCCGCAGGTGTGGCAGTTGTGGTCGGGGTCCAGGGTCCAGCGGGCGGCGTCCTGGACGGGGGCGCCGTCGACGAGTTCCTTGCCGCACAGGGCGACGAGGTTCGCGTCGCGGACGATGTGCCAGCTGACCACGGAGTCCGTGGCACCGGTCGGGTCGGTCTCGGCGCGCATCTGGTGATTCATGATCACCATGGTCCGCCGCCCGGACCGGCCCGGCAATTCGCGCCGCGAGCGGCCCGCGGCGCGACCGGCCCGGACCGGCCCGCTCAGCCCTCGGCCGGGGGTTCCGGCAGCACCTCGCGGACCTCGACCGGCATGTTCATCGGCTTCCCGTCGGGCCCGGGCGCGGCGGAGAGCCGGGCCGCGAGCTCGACCGCCCGCTCCGGCGGGCAGTCGACCAGCCACCAGCCGAACAGGAACTCCTTGCCGTCCGGGAACGGCCCGCCGCTGACGGCGGGCGCCCCGCCGGTGGCCCGGACGATCCGGGCGGTCTCCGGCATCGCCAGGCCGCGGGCCTCCAGCAGCTCGCCGCCGGCGGTCAGTTCGGCCACCGCCCGCCGCATGTACCCGACGTGCTCGGCGACCGCCGCGGCCTCCCAGGTCGGGATCGGCGGGACGGCGGTGTCGAGTTGGCTGAAGTGCAGTTGCAGCAGGTACGCCACGGCGGGGCTCCTCACGGTGCGGTTCGCGGTCTTCCGCACCTGGGTCGGAGCCGGGCCGCCGTTCTCGACATCCCGGCTCGGTCCGGTCCGGACCCGGTCCGGACCCGCTCTGAATCCGCTCTGAATCCGTTGTGGACCCGGCCCGGACCCGGGCCCGGGTCAGTCGGCCGGGCGCAGCGCCCGCCAGGCCGCCAGGGTGGCCAGCAGCAGGGCGGCGCCGGAGAGCGAGAAGCCGATCCGGGCGTCGACGTGCTGGGCGACGAAGGTGACGGCGAGGCCGGTGAGCGGGAGGGTGCCGGTCATCGCGCTGCCCCACAGGGACATCACCCGGCCGCGCATCTCGGGGGCGGAGCGCAGCTGGGCCAGGGTGTTGGCGGTGGCGATGAACCAGATCGAGGTGAGGCCGACGGCGGCCAGGCCGACCACCGCGACGTAGATGTTCGGCGAGAGCGCGGTGGCCAGGATCGCCACCGAGGTGGCCAGCGCCAGGGTGCGCACCCGGCGCGGGGTGGGTTCGGGCGCGGCGGCGGCCAGCAGCGCGCCGGGCAGGCCGCCGACGCCGAACGCGGCCATCAGCAGGCCGTACCCGCCGCCGCCGCGGTGCAGGGCGTAGCTGACCAGCGGCGGGAGGGTGAGTCCCATGGCGAAGATCAGGCCGCTGGCGGCGGACATCGGCAGCAGGCCGCGGATGAGCGGGGAGCGCCAGGCGTAGGAGAGCCCCTCGCGGGCCTTGGCCTTCGGCCCGCCGGCCGGTTCGCGGCGCGGGGCGCCGCCGGCCGGGCGGAGCTTGATCAGGGCGATCATCGGAGCGGTGTAGGCGAGCGCGTTGAAGGCGAAGCAGAACGCGGGGCCGCTGGTGGCGAGCAGCGCGCCGGCGATGCTGGGGCCGATCACCCGGGAGGCGTTGAGCGCGACCTCCCAGAGGCCGACGGCGCTGGCCACCGCTCCGGAGCCGACCAGGTCGACCACGAAGACCTGCCGGGCCGGGGAGTCGACGGTGGTGATCAGCCCGGTGCAGGTGGCGAGCACCAGCAGCACCCACAGCCGGATCCCGCCGAAGGCGGCGATCAGTGCCAGGAGCACGCTGACGGCCATCATCAGGCTCTGGGTGACCATCAGCAGGCGGCGCCGGTCCGAGCGGTCGACCAGCGCGCCGGCCCACGGGCCGAGGAGCAGCGTCGGGCCCCAGGCGCAGGCCGTCTGGACGGTCAACCAGACGGCGTTGTGGGTGAGTTCGAGGATCATCCAGGACATGGCGACGCCCTGCGCGAGCCCGCCGGACGCGGACGTCAGCTGGCCGTAGAACCAGATGCGGAAGTCCCGCCCCTGGAGGGCGTTGCCCATCCGGGACAGCGCGCGACGGGTTGCGGAGGCCGGCTCCGCGGCTGTGGTGGTCATGGTCCCCTCCGATGGAAGGTCTAGACCTTAGCCGGAGGCGGCGGACGCTCCGCCAGCGGGTTTCGGAGCGTGAGACGCCCGGGAACGAGGCGGGGACGAGACCGGGAAGAGGCCGGGACGAGGCGGGGCCGGGCACGAACGGGCGGCCCGCCGCCGGGTCAGGAGGCGGTGCGCAGCAGCGCGGCGGCGGCCGGGCCCGGGGTGAGGACCTTGTCGAAGCTGACGGTGGCGCCGCGCAGCGGGTGGGTGCGCAGCTGGACCCGGTCGGCCAGGGCGTGGATCAGGAACAGGCCGCGGCCGCACTCGGCGTCCAGGTCGGGGAGGGTGTCGGCGGCGGGGACCGGCAGGGCGGGACGCAGCGGGGGCAGCACGTGGGTGTCGTAGGGGGCGGGGCGGTCCCTGTCTCTTTTACAC